>JAUYDP010000333.1 GCA_030691805.1 Dehalococcoidia bacterium
CCGGCTTGGTAATATCTGGGTTGGCGTCCGCTTTGCGCTGCCACCGTTTTATGAAATCCTGGGCCCGTGGGTCAGTGGTGGTCATGTCAAAGAAGCTGGTTGACAGCCATCCCTCCATATCTTTGCCTGCCTGATAAACAAACAGGCCGGGTACGAAGTGAACGGAGGTCAAGACCGGGGCCTTCACCTGTTGGGTTGCCAGCTCCTTGGCGAAGCCCACAGGATTTCCCTTAGGGGTTGCGCTGAAGGCAATAGCCTCCGGCTTGGCGTCCTTTATCTTGGTGACAATGGCGCTGAAGTCGGTAGTGCCCGAATCAAAACCGATTGATCCCTGGACTTCGTAGCCTGCATCCTTCAGGTACTTGGGCCAGACTTCCTTGACCATGGACTCCGTCACAGACTCCTTGGTGTCGCCAACTATAAGCACCTTTTTAACGTTGGGGTTCTGTTTCTTAAAGGCGGCAATTACGGCAGTAGTATGCAGGTCATCCGTGACCGTTACACGGAACTCCCATGGGCGGTAGTTGGCAGAGAATCCAGGCTTGGTAGTCTTCATCCCGATAACAGGTATTTGAAGCTCATTGGCAAGGGGCGCCGCCACGTCCATCTCCCCACTAGAGTAGGGGCCAAGTATGGCGAAGACCTTATCTTCGGTGGCCAGCTTGCGCACGAGCGAAACTGCTTGTTTTGGATCAAAGGGGCTGTCGTACCTGACCAACTGGAGGGGCCGGCCGTTAATCCCGCCTCCAGCGTTCACGTCCTCTTCTCCCAGGAAGGCGCTGGTGCTTTCCAGATGTCCAAAGGCTGCGGTAGCCCCGGTTAGGGGAGTCAGGTAGCCTATCTTGATGGGGGCGCCGGTCGGCTTGGAAACGCCGGTGGCTGGCGTAGTCGCTGGCTTCTCAGCGGGCTTTTCTGCGGGTTTCTCCTGGGTTTTGGGAGTTGCCGTTGGGGCGGAACCCGCTGGTGCTTTGGTAGGAGTTGAAACAGGAACGGCAGCGGGAGCACAGGCAAGCGCCAGTAAGGCGGCCAGCGCTATGAGCATCAACACGTACACGCTCTTAGGGAGTTTGCCTGGGGTATGCCTCACAACAATTGTCTCCTTTTTTGAGCCTGATCCGTAATGCTGAATAAACCTCTCGGGTAGTTGCGCCCCAGTGGGCAAGCGGCTGAGCCGCTTGCCCACTGGCTTGACAAGACTATTTTATTAGCTCCCAGCGCCCGTTCTTAGCCACAACCGGGTAGACCGGGCCTACGGCGTCGCCGTCCTGGTTCATGGTATAGGTCCGAACGATGCCCTTATAGTCCTTCATGGCGTTATAGCCGTCCCGGAGGAGCACACGCACCTGCTGGAAGGGGGTATCGCCGGTGACCTTGCCCTCGCGCATGACCTTGGCGCCGTACATGATGGCGTCGTACATCTGAGGGTCCACAGAGGCATATACGGGCTTGGGTATCTTGGGGTCGGCCTCGCCAGTAGCCCTGAATCTCTTGACCCAGGCCTGCACCTCGGCTCCCGGCAGGTCCTCCTGGAAGAAGGCCCCCACGATCCAGCCCTCCACCACATCTTTTACCTGGAACACGGTGTTGCCAGGCCACGGATGAGGGCTGCTTACCACCGGCACCTTCACGCCTTGGTTGGCCAGCTCTTTGGCTATAAGGGCCCACTCCCCCGGCAGGGCGGCGATGGCGATGCCCTCCGGCTTCATCTCCTTGACCTTCGTGACGACGGCGCCGAAGTCCGTCATGCCCCGGGTAAACTCCACCAAACCAAGGCTCTCCAGGCCATACTTCTTGAAGGCAGGGGGGTAGTGTACCTTGACCACCGGCTCGGTGACCGCTTCCTTCACGTCCCCAATGATGACTATCTTCTTGGCGTTAGGGTAGACCTTGGCGAAGGCCCCCACCCCTGCGTCAGTGCTCAGGTCATCCGTGATGGTCATGCGGAAGGACCAGGGTCGGCCAGACAGGGCCCCCCCTACCTTGGTGGTAGAGGCGCCTATAACAGGCATGGTCAGGTCCTTACCCAGGGGAGCAGCTACGTCAAACTCGCCGCTGGAGTAAGGCCCAAAGAGAGCCACCACCTGGTCCTTTTCGGCGCACTCCCGAACCAGGGTCACCGCCTGCTTGGCGTCGAACGGGCTGTCCTTGGTGAGGACCTCCAGGGGGCTGCCGTTGATCCCGCCGGTGTTGTTGATATCCTCCTGGGCCATCTTCACGGCGATGCTCTGGGGGAGGCCGATGCTAGCTAAGGGCCCGGTCAGGGGCGTCAGGTAGCAGACCTTGATGGCTTTGCCGGTTGGCTTCGCAACCGGGGCCGTTGTTGGAGTAGCCGCCGGCTTTTCAACGGGTTTTTCAGCGGGCGCCGTAGCTACAACCTTGGCAGGGGCCGCCGTCGCCGTAGGTGGTGGCGGCGGAGCCTTGGTTGGAGTAGGCGTGGGGGTGGCAGCCGGCGCACAGGCTGCTACCACTACCATTATGGCCACCAGAGCCAAGGCGGCCATTGCCAGGGGACGTTTCGGGGACCTTCTCATCCTTCACCTCCAATTTTATCGAAAACACCTGGTATTCACCCGCCAGGGGATCGTTGTATATATGGCTTCCGGCAAGTCAGATCTAGTTAACGATGAGTAGTTACATTAGCGGAATTATATAAGTGGAATTGGGGTTTGTCAAGTTTTGGTGGAGGGCGGTTTATAACGAGCAGCCCCGCTTAGCCCTGATCTTGTTTAGCCTTGAAATATTCTACAGTATAGCGCATGCCGTCTTCCAGGTCCGTTTGAGGTATCCAGCCAAGCTCCTTCCGGGCCTTGGTAGCGTCCAGGCATATCTTGAATACCTCTCCCGGTATGGCCTCTTGGTGGACCGGCTTTCGGGTATAGCCGGTAATGGAAGCCAGGGTCTGGAAGATCTGGTTCACTGAAGCGCCCCGGCCCCATCCGACGTTGAAAATGCCACAGGCGCCATTCTTCATTGCCAGTATATTAGCCCGGACCACATCTGCCACGTAGACAAAGTCCCGCTCCTGATCCCCAGTGCCGTTGATCACGGCCTGTTGATCTTTTAACATCTGCCTGGTGAAGATAGCCACAACTCCGGCCTCTCCGTATGGGTCCTGGCGCGGTCCATAAACATTGGGGTAACGAAGGACGGTATATTTTAGCCCAAATAGGCGGTTGTATAGAAAGAGGTAGTGTTCAACCGTATGCTTGGTTACTCCATAAGGGCAGAGGGGATCAATCGGGTGGTTCTCATCACAAGGCAAGTACTTAGGCTCGCCGTAGACCGCCCCGCCGGTAGAGATATAGATGACCTTCTTGACACCATAGTTCTTGCAGCATTCGATGACGTTCAGTGAACCCAGCACATTTATCTGAGCATCCTGTGGAGGGTCTTGAAGCGATACCCGCACGCTTATCTGCGCAGCATGGTGGTTGACTATATCCGGCTTTTCCTTCTCGAAAACACCCGCCAGCCCTGGGTCCCTTATATCTATTTGGTAAAAAGAGGCATCAGGATGGATATTGTCCAGGAAGCCTGTGGACAGATTATCTACTACTACTACCTTATGACCCCCTTTTATCAGCCCATCAACGACATGGGAGCCGATGAATCCGGCTCCTCCAGTTACAAGTACCTTCATTACTAGTCCTTCCAGAAAAAATGATCAAATCAATAGGCCCCTTGCTTTTCCGCCCTTATACTACACGGTGGCAAGGCGCTGGTAAAGCGCAGAGGGCGCGTTGCCACATAATTACTGCTACTGTAGAGCTTGTCTCATAGACCTCTTGTCTCAGCTCGCCTTGGCGCCAATGTTCGCCTGTCCTCTTCGCTAGTGTGGCCCTATCGGGGGACCACCTAAGGCATACCTGAATTTCCGCGTTGAGGGTGTCTGGCGAAACAAAGAGGCGGCGCGGCAGATAGGCAACAAGTTACATGTAGTTCTTTACCGTGCTGGCGCCGACCTGTTGCGCTCCGGCGGTCAGGTCCGCCACAAATTCAGGAGGTTATGGGTGGTCCCCTCCAGAGACCACTCACTCTGCACAGCACGCAACCCCCGTCTCATAAACCGCCTGAACCCCTGACCTTCCTTTTGTAGCACAGAAGCTGCCGTATTATTCTTCGCAATTACTTCGCACTTCGGCCCTTTGGTGTGGGTCGGCGCCAGCGACGAAGGCCGCCTGGGCAGCGCCTCGCATCACCTGCTGCTCCTGGCCCACGGAAAGGGGCTACCGAGAACGGCTCGGTCTTAGCCAGCACGATCTCCTTAGCTATTTCGTGTCCTCGCGAGCAAACGTATGCCGCGCGCCACCGCAACTCTCCCTGGCAGCCTGTTTTGCCGCAGCCCTACCATCCGCTAGCCACCTTGGCCAGGAAGGGCAGGAAGACCGCCCTGGGCCCTGCCGTAAAGGGGGCATCAGAGGCGTCCTCGACGGCATTGAAGCCATCGCTGGCCCTCACTATCACGTAGGCCTTATCCCCACGGGGCACCCGGCTGAAATCCAGATACAGGGTGGTGGTGGCAACGTTGGTGGCCACCACGTAGCGGTCCGTACCGTTGGGGGAATAGAGGATGGTGTAAGAAAGGGCATCGCCGTCGGGGTCGCTGGCCTGCCACCGGACCTGGGCGGTCTCCCGGAGGGTCTCCCCACGCGGGCCGTGTCAAATCAAATGATAATGTTACCGAATGCGCAGGGGTGTACCCGTGTGTTATACTTTTGAAAGCCTAAGGGAGCGTTCAGCGGGTGAAATCATGTCTGTAGTTGTGGTTATAGGTGGACAGTGGGGTGATGAAGGCAAGGGAAAGGTAATAGACTTGCTGGCGGAAAAGGCAGCCTACGTGGTGCGCTTTTCCGGTGGAAACAACGCCGGCCATACCGTTGTAAACGACTACGGCCAGTTCAGGCTTCACCTGGTCCCGTCCGGAATATTCAACCCGGGCACGGCCTGTATAATAGGCAACGGCGTCGCCGTGGACCCGGCCAGCTTGATAGAGGAGATGGACGTCCTGGAGAAGGGCGGAGTGAGCGTGCAGCGTCTTTATATTAGCGATCGTGCCCACGTCATTATGCCCTACCACCTCCTCCAAGACGGGCTGGAGGAGGCTTGTAGGGGAACAGGAGCACTTGGGACTACGCGAAAAGGGGTTGGTCCGGCCTTCTCAGACAAGGCCAGCCGTACCGGCGTTCGTATGGTGGACTTGCTTGATAGCAATTCCCTACGGGAGCGTCTGGCGATTGTCCTAGAATTCAAGAACCGGCTTCTTAAAGAAGTTTATGGAGCCTCACCGCTGGACCTGGAGCTGGTCTGCGAAGAGTATTATAAATACGGACAGCGGCTGGCCCCCCATATTCGTGACACTATCGCCCTACTGGGAGCAGCCCTGGAGCAGAAGTCCCATATTCTTCTGGAGGGCGCCCAGGGAGCCATGCTGGACCCGGATTTCGGCACATACCCGTATGTAACATCCTCACCGCCCACGGCAGCGGGGGCTTGTCAAGGATCGGGAATTGGCCCTACTCGCCTGGACAAGGTATTGGGCGTCTTCAAGGCTTATGCCACGCGGGTTGGCCAGGGACCTATGCCCACCGAGATGGCCCCGCCGACCGGAGAAATGGTGAGGGAGCGGGGCCAAGAGTACGGGACAACGACGGGCCGGCCTCGGCGTTGTGGTTGGTTCGATGCCGTAGCAGGCCGCTTCGCCGCCCGGGTGAATGGTTTTGACGGCGCTATTATTACCCGCCTGGACGTTCTGGATACCCTAACTTCTATCAAGGTCTGCACACAATACAACCTGGATGGGGTTCTTTTGGACTCACCTCCCAGCGATGCCGACCTGCTGGTCCGTTGCCAGCCGGTTTACCAGGAATGGCCTGGTTGGGAGGCTCCGACCTCCGGCGTGCGGCGTTTCCGTGACCTACCAGAACCGGCCCGAAACTACGTCAATGGTATCTCGGAGGTAACTGGGTGCCCTGTTCATCTGGTCTCCGTTGGCCCCCACCGGGATGAAACTATTGAACTGCGGGAAATCTTCTAAAGATGCGACTATGACCAAGTGGGAGAGGGTTCTGGCTGCTGTCCGGGGCGAACAGGTAGACTGCGTCCCGACTAGCCTTTGGGGTCACGACTTCCTCCGTGAATGGACCGCAGAAGGCCTGGCCGAGGCTATGCTAGAGAGGCACCGCACCTATAATTGGGACTTCATGAAGGTAAATCCTCGGGCCTCTTCGTTCGTGGAGGACTGGGGTTGTAGATTTCAAGCCTCCGGCGACCCCCTTAGGTCTCCAAGCCTCCTCGAGTGTCCAGTTAATGGCATTTCTGATTGGGCTAAGATACAACCCCTAGACGTATCCGTGGGCGCCTTGGGGGAGCAACTCCGGGCACTGCGGATGATCAAGGACGGTCTGGCAGGTGACGCCCCATTTGTCCAAACGGTGTTCTCTCCTCTTTCCGTTGCCGGACGCCTGGCGGGAGGCCGGGAGGACCTGGTGAAAGAGACCATGCGCCGGGAACCTGGCAAGCTGCATCGGGTGCTCTCGATTATAACCGAGACTTTCGTGGGCTATACCCGCGCCTGCGCCGAGGTGGGCGCCAGCGGGATATTCTTCGCGACAACGGTATGGGCTTCTAAAGATGTCCTCACGCCTGAGGACTACCGTGAGTACGGGCTTCCCTATGATCTGGAGGTGATGCGAGCCGCTTCGACGTCCCCGTTCAACATCCTGCATATATGTGGGCGCAATATTATGTTCGAACTGCTGGCCGGTGCTCCGGTCCATGCCATTAACTGGGCAGCTACCGTTCCTGGGAATCCAACCCTGAAAGAAGGACTGGCCAGGACGACGCGCGCGGTAATCGGGGGGATATCAGAGAAGACCGTTTTAGTAGAGGGTACACCCGAGGACGTTGCCTTTCAAGCCAGGCAGGCCGTGAAAGAGACCGGTGGCAAACGTTTTCTTCTTGGACCTGGTTGCACCATCCCGCCCCAGGCGCCGGAGGCCAACTTGAGGGCAGTGGTTATTCAGTAACCAATGCCCAACATCGTTCTGGTTGCGGATATGATCAGAGGTTTCTGTGAGCCTCGGTTCCCACTTTATGTGGAGGGTGTGAGGGATATAATACCGAGAATTCAGGAGCTTCTTCGCCGAGAACTGGCGCAGGGGTTCAAGATCATTTATCTCTGTGACCACCACAGCGCGGATGACCCGGAGTTCCGTATGTTCCCGCCGCACTGCGTGGCGGGCACCGCCGAGACGGAAGTAATACCTGAGCTTGCCAGATTTCCCGGAACGATAGTCCACAAGACCCGCTTCAGCGGCTTCTTCGGGACCGATCTCGATAAGAGGCTCGAAGAGGAAGGCCCGGAGAAAATAGCGGTGTGTGGGGACTGCACCTCTATCTGTATCCTCTTTACCGTCGCCGACGCCAGGTATAGAGGCTATCCAGTGGACGTGTATAAGGACTGTGTCGCCGATTTCGATCCGGAAGCCCACCGTTTTGCTCTGAGGCACATGGAGAAAGTGCTGGGCGCCAGGGTCATTTCTCTGGAGGATTAGAGGGGAGTGTTCGAGGAAGCGAGCAAAGGCTACCCTGACACCGAGATTGGTCTCTCTATCCTATCTGGGGATACGGCGGACGTTTACTTTGTCCGTGCCCGGACCATCCTGGAAAAAGAGGGCCTCGACCCGGTGGTTACCATGGAGGTCTTCTCAAACGGTCGCGGAATCCTGTGCGGCATCAAGGAGGCCATAGACCTGCTCCGCCAGGCCCCGGGATACGATGGGCAAGTCTGGGCAATGGAGGAGGGCGAGGCATTCTCCCCCAAGGAGGTAGTCCTTCGCATAACGGGCCGCTATAGCTCCTTCGGCCTTTACGAGACCGCCGTCCTGGGGATGCTGGCCCATTCCAGCGGTTGGGCGACGGCGGCGAAGCAGTGTGTTGAGGCAGCGGTTGGGGCGCCGGTCATCAGTTTTGGCGCTCGTCACGTACATCCGAGGGTCGCCGACATCATGGACTATGCCGCCATCGTAGGCGGGTGCATCGCCGGCTCGACGCCAGCAGGCGCCAAGCTGGCCGGTCTGGCGCCTTCGGGAACCATGCCCCATGCCCTTATTCTGGTGTTCGGCGACACTGTTAAGGCGGCCCTCGCCTTTGATCGCTATATGCCACCGGAGGTACCGCGGATTGTGCTGGTGGATACGTTTAAGGACGAAGTAGAAGAGAGCCTGCGGGTAGCGGAGGCCCTGGGAAGCCATCTCCAGGGGGTCCGCCTGGATACTCCGTCGGAAAGGGGACGAGTCACACCGTCTCTGGTCAATGAGGTCCGAGCACATTTAGACCTGGCTGGCCATAAACAGGTAAAAATCGTAGTCACCGGTGGTATTACGCCGGAGCGGATCACGCTGTTTAAGGAGATGAAATCGCCGGTGGACGCCTTTGGGGTCGGGAGCTACATCTCCGGGGCAAGTCCCATTGAGTTCACCGGCGACATCAAGGAGGTGGATGGACGGCCTGTGGCCAAGCGTGGCCGCCTCCCCGGAATAACCCCAAACCCCCGGTTGGTAAGGGTCAAGTATTAGCGCCAGTTTGGGCGAGTTAGTCCTAGCCTAAAAGTTGTTCCCGTTCAAGAAACTACGGGCTCCCGACATGGCCACTCTGAAGAGAGATGGGCGATAGCTTCCGTGCGCCGGTTGACCCCAAGCTTCTCAAAAATGTTGGCCAGATGGACCTTAACTGTACGCAGGCTTATTCCCAGGTATTCGCCGATGTCTTGATTGGCTTTACCCTGGGCCACGAGCGCCAGGATCTCCCGCTCTCTGGGGGTAAGAGATTGGATCGTTGGTGGCCCCCATTTCTTGCGGTAGCCTTCGATTTGAATGACTTGTTGCATACCAATCTCCTCCTGCCATGTCGTCCGCTTTTTTAATAATGAAACAATCCGGGCATTCCCGCTATGATGTAGTTCACAAATTGGCTGTGAACTTGTTCACAAACCTGGCCTCGGGTGCGAATTTACCGTATCTTGGAATAAGGAGGACAAGTTGCAAGGCGAGATTGGCAACGCGATAGTTGAGATTTACCATGGTGACATAACGGAGTTGGACGTTGACGCCATCGTAAATGCCGCCAACAATCACCTCTGGATGGGTGGAGGAGTGGCCGGCGCTATTAAGCATAAAGGGGGCAGCGAGATAGAGGAAGAGGCGTTAGCAAAAGGCCCGATTCCGGTTGGGGAAGCTGTGGTCACCGGCGCGGGAAGGCTGAAGGCCCGGTTTGTTATCCACGCGGCCACCATGGGCCAGGACCTGAACACTGACGAGGACCTGATAAAAGCTGCGACGGCAAACGCTCTCAAGCAGGCCCAGGGACTTGGCCTACAAAGCATTGCCTTTCCTGCTCTGGGGGCGGGTGT
>JAUYDP010000105.1 GCA_030691805.1 Dehalococcoidia bacterium
GGGCTGTCAAGTGAGATTCACGGGTAGTCGTTGGGGTCAACGACTTGCAGCCCCTCGGCTCGGGCGGCCTCATTTAGCTCCCAGTCGGCGCTGACAAGCGCGATTGAAGGCAGGTGCGCCGGGCCCCGGTCCTCCTGGACAGTGACGGCTGCCGCCAACTGGACGCAATCATATCCCCGAAGGCCGTGCCGCTCGGCCATCGTGAGCGCCAAATCCGAGAGCACGGGGTTGAATTCTACAATCTGGTAAGTCCACTCGATATCGCGATATAGCGCGCTCACAGCGCTGGCAGCTTGCTCCTCTGACAGCTTGCTCCCCCTTACACGCCTGAACAGTGTAGCTGCGATCTCGACCACTGTTAGCCGAACGATGAAGATCTCGTTACGCCCGGCAACGGCGGCTAGGTTTGTAATCCATGTAGTCCCCCGCTCGACCACATATAACTTGATCGCTGCACTGCTGTCGAGAAAGTAGGCCGTCGTCACTTCCTACCGTCGTTCAGCGATGATCTGCTCCGAGAGCGGCTGGCCCTCGATCTTAAGGGGTTTGCGCTCGCTGGGAGGAACGGGAGGACCTTCGGTCCAATGTACGACCACGCCCTTTTCTGCAAGGCGGCGGCGGAAGATCGCCTCACGCTCGGCCTCGCCACTCGTCTCAGCCTGCCCCGCGTCCATCGCTTCCAGCCGGACCAGGTCGTCAACACTGACCAGCGCGGCCACCGGCTTACCGTGCCGCTCCACGACGACGCGCTCTCCCGAATAAGCGACCCGGTTCAAGTACTCTGAGAGATGGGTCTTGGCTTCGTGGGTTCCGACACGTGTTGTCATCCTGATTCTCCCGCACGATTTTGGTTCAATGATATTATACAGCCAAATTTCGCTTGCGGTCTAGATCTTGCGCGGGAGCGGTGTGGATAAGGATTTGGGCGCAACGTAGCGAGGTCTGCCGAATGAATTCGGCGTTAGGCGATACCCGCGCTGAGTAATCGTCTTTGAGAAGTAGATCTCCGGGAAAGACGCAAGCCGCTCAGTCGGCGGCGCAATCAAGGCCCTCTGCTCTGGCTGCAGCTAGTAACCGGCCATCGGCAGCGGAAAAGGTCAGCGATCTGCCGGGGAACCGTGGGCCGTCCCTTAGGCTGAGGGCAGAAGCAAGGTGGATGGCATCCAGAGCACGCAGGACGTGCTTCTCGGTCAAGTTCCCTGCGTCTAGCAGTAATTTGGATGAAACGTCCAGGGCTAGATACCCGGCCCAGTCTCCTTCCAACTCATGAACCAACTGCCGCAGCTCGTTGCGGGTGAGATTGCCTTCGCGATGCTTCCTGGCAAAAACTGATCTGGCTTCCGTGTACGCCAGCCAGGAGGTTGTCAGGGTTTCGGCTTGATCACGTAATCGCCGAACGACCTCTGACCCCTCTTCTCTCAGATACAGCTTTACCAGGGAGCTTGTATCCAGGTAGAGGATCACCCTCTTTCCTCTCTTTCCTCGATCACAATCTCTGAAAGAGGCCGTCCCCGCAACGGTATGCTCATGGAGCCGCCCTTGGGCTTACCCCCGCTCCAGGTGGCCTTGCCCTCCCTGACGAGCCGCCATGCAAACTCTTCGTCTTCGCTGCGGGATCGCGGGTGGATAACGGCGACCTCTTTGCCCCGAGCGGTGACCGTTACCAATTCGCCCTTCTTGACTAGTTCAAGGTAGTAGCTTAACCGGTTCTTTAGTTCCCTCACTCCGACTGTTGCCATGGCTGCTCCTTCCGCAAGTCCTATTGCCACATTGTGCGCGATTGTGGCTACATTGTCAAGAGTGAGGAATGCATAGCTAGAAGAAATTTTACCAATTCGTAGACTTGAAAATCATGGGCGGACTGGTGTATCATCATTGTAGATACACCCCTGGAGGTAATCCGATGCAAAGCCGCATCCAAAAGTGGGGAAACAGCCTGGCACTACGCATCCCGAAGTCATTTGCCCAGGAAATAGGCCTTGACCGTGACGTGCCGGTAAATGTGTCGGTGGAAGATGGCAGACTTATTGTGGTGCCTGTCACTGAGCCTCCCATAACCCTCGAACGACTATTGGAGCAGATCAGGGAGGACAACATCCATCACGAAGTTGATACAGGTCCTGCAGTTGGTGAGGAAGTCTGGTGAAAGGTAAATCATATGTTCCCAATCGCGGTGATGCTGTCTGGATTACTTTGAATCCTCAGGCTGGCCATGAACAATCCGGACGTCGGCCAGCAGTTGTTCTCTCGCCTGGGGCCTACAATGGCCAGGTTGGACTTGCTATCCTGTGTCCTATCACGAATCAAATCAAAGGTTATCCTTTTGAGGTTCTCATTCCTTCTGATCTAGCCGTCAGGGGAGCGATCCTGTCTGATCAAGTGAAGAGCCTGGATTGGCGAGCGCGGGAAGCTGAATTGATCTGCAAACTACCGGAAAACACTATTGCAGAGACACTTCAAAAGCTGAGCACGCTATTGTTCCGGTAAACGAATGAGAAACACTTCGTCCTGGAGATTTGTAATGCTCCTCTATCCCTCGTGGATTATGTGGTAGCCCACGAGCTGTGCCATCTGCTGCACCCCGATCATGGTAGAGCCTTCTGGAACAGGCTTGTCAGCCTCATCCCCGACTGCGAGCTTTGTCGGCAGCGGCTCCGGGAAGAGGGAGTACGATACAGATTATGACCTAGTCCGGGGCACAGTCGATCCCTTCCGCCTCGGCTGCCGCCACCAGACGCTTATCGAGGGATGAGAAGATCAAATCGATGGGAGGTCCCTGCTGGCGTATAATAGAGAGAGCTGAGGCGAGATGTATAGCATCAAGAGCCCTCAGGCCGTGCTTCTCCGCCAGGTCCCCCGCGCTTCGGAGTAGATCGGGCGAGACTTCCAGGGCCGCATATCTGCCCCAGTCTCCCTCGAATTCTTCGACAACAATCCGGTATTCGTCTTCGGTAAACTCGCGTTCACGGCGCTTACGAGCGAAGGTCGAGCGCGCCTCAGCGAATGTGATCCAGGAGGTAGTTGCGGCCGAGGCTCGGCGATCAAGCTCCCGCACCTTCTCGCTTCCTTCCTCGTCGGCGTACAGCTTGACCAGAGAGCTAGTGTCAAGGTAGAGGATCACCCCTGTCCTCTATTACCATC
Source organism: Dehalococcoidia bacterium (assembly GCA_030691805.1). Classification (GTDB taxonomy): domain Bacteria; phylum Chloroflexota; class Dehalococcoidia; order JAUYDP01; family JAUYDP01; genus JAUYDP01. Next base: position 3,142 of record JAUYDP010000105.1, read on the forward strand.
TCCGAGAGGGGCTTCCCTCGCACCTGAACACGCCTGGATGCCCCAAGGGGCTTCCCTCCATTCCAGGTCGCTCGGCCCTCCCTGACTAGCTTCATCAGCCACTCCTTCTCTTCGGTCTCTTCAATAGTGCGGCCTGCCGGAAGGATCACTGCAACCTCTCGGCCGCGGGCGGTCACGGTTATGGGCTCACCCCTCTTGGCCAGATCGAGGTAATGGCTCAGCCGGTTTTTTAGTTCTCTTACGCCAACGGTTGTCATGGGTTCCCCTCCTCCCAGCTTTGTAGCTACATTATATCATTTGGTGGCCACACTGTCGATAGATCAAGGGCCATTATCTGTGTAATCTGTGGATAAAGACGTCAGCCCAGTCCCAGGTCCCCGATTACCTCATGCGCCGTGTTGTGGCCTGGGGCGCAGGTCACGCCGCCGCCGGGATGGGTCCCTGCCCCGGTCAGGTAGAGCCCGCTGATGGGCGTGCGGTAGCGGGATAGCTCCGGCAGGGGCCGGAAGCTGAAAAGCTGGTCGAAGGTCATATCCAGGTGGACATAGTTGCCCCGGATCATCCCGGTCCGACGCTCCTCCTCCGGAGGTGTGACTATCTTGCGGGCTATGATGGCGCCCTTGACGTTGGGAGCAAACTGGGCCACCATGTCGATCAGCTTGTCCGCCGCCTGCTCCTTGACCTGGTCCCAGTTCCGCCCATTGGAGAGCTCATATGGGACCGGCTCCCAGATGTAGAGGGTATGCTTGCCGGGAGGCGCCAGGGTAGGGTCGGCCACGGAGGCGGCGTAGGCGCAGAAGACCGGGCCTTCCGGGAGCTCGCCCCGCTTGATATCCTGGAAGCAGCGATCTAGGTAATCCACGCTGGGGCTGTAGTACATCGTAGGGATGGCCGCCTCCGGCCCAACCCGGCAGGTGTCCTCGTAGCGGGGCCGCTCGGCCAGGGCCAGCTCCACTTTGATAGCCCCTACGCCGGAGGCCCGGATGTTCCGCACTCGCTTGAGGAAGCCTGCCTCTAAATAGCTTGGGTCCACCAGATTCTGGAAGACCCGCTTGGCATCGATGTTTGATATGACTGCTCTACCGGCCATCAACTTTTCCCCGCCGGCAAGCTCCACCCCGACGGCCCGTCCGTCCTCGATCGTTATCCGGCTGACCTCGGCGTTGGTGCGTATGGACCCGCCGTAGTGGGTCACCATATTAGCCATAGCCTGGGTCAGCATCCCCGTGCCTCCCTCCGGACGCTGGATGCCGATGCGGTGCAGCATCTCGATGTGGCTACAGAACATGGAGGTGCCCTGGTCCGTGGGGGCGGTGTTCAACTGGGCGGCCCACCAGGCGATGGGGCCCTTGACCCGCTCGTCCTCGAACCATTCGTCCAGCATCTGTTTGGGGCTGAGCATCAGCACCCGGACTGTCTCCTCGACCTGCGACTCGTCCACCATGTTGAGTAGCTCCTTCAAGGAAGGGGGTGGAGACATGCGGATAGGGTCGAGCAGTGCCGACATGTCGTGCCAGAAGGCCAGGAACTCCGGGTAAGCCCGGGCGTCATTGGGGGAATAGCGGGCTATCTCCTGGCAAGTGCGCTCCACGTCCCGCCAGAAGAGCAGGTGGCTCCCATCGGGGAAGGGGGAGAAGACCACCGGGTCCAGGCGCAGGAGCTTCAGCCCGAAGCGGGTAAGCTCCAGGTCCCGGACCATGGGAACCTTCTCGTGGAGCAATATCTCGAAGGCGCAGGGGTTGAACTTGAAGCCAGGCGCCTCGGGGATCTCCTCCTCGGTGGTTGCGCCCCCTCCTACAATGTGGCGCCGCTCCAGCACCAGGACCGAAAGACCCGCCTTAACCAGATACCCGGCGCAGGTGAGGCCGTTATGCCCGGCCCCAATGATGATAATGTCGTATTCGCTCATTAGAGCCTCCTGGGTAAGATGGCGCGATTATACCATGGATCTTGTAGTGCTTTGTAGTGCTTGATGGTGCTTGGTTGTGCTTGGTTGTCCTCTATGCCAAAGCTTGGTTGGTTTCAGGCAATAAAGCACTACAAGGCACTATCAAGCACAATACCATGGCCCTCTGCGCCTCTGCGGTGAACCGGGGTCCCTGGTTGGGCACTAGGGGAAAATGATCCGCCCCGCCTTCACGTCCAGCACCCCGCTTGGCGTCATCCGCAACGCGGGGATAGAGGCGAAGCTGAGGAAGACGACGGAGAAGAGGGGCGCTTCCAGCGGACAGCCGCGGTCCTGGAGCCAGCGTGTCATGCCGTCCATCTGGGCGGCCACCTCGGCCATAGGAGCGGCCGGCATCACCCCTCCTATGGGGCACGAGAATTCGGCGGCGGTGCGGCCACCGTCTACCAGGACCATTCCGCCACCCATCTTTTTAGCCCGTTCCAGGGCCATGACCATCTCCTCTTCGCTGTATCCGATTACCATAGCCTTGTGGTGGTCATGGGCGATGGTCGTGGCCAGGCCGCCGAAACGCAAACCAAGGCCCGAGAGAAAAGCGGTTATGAAGCCATCCCCGGCCTTATTGACCAGGGCCACTTTTGCTACATCCTGATCGGGATCAAGACACAACTGGCCTCCCTGCACCGGCAGCGTCACATCCCGCCTCTGGGTGAGCACCTTATGGCCCAGGTGGATGGCGGGCACCGTATCTGTTCTTTCGTCGGAGGTGGCTGCCACACGGAAATCGGCAGTAGTTATCATTTTACGAGGCCAGCGTCCATCCCGCCAGGGAAGCTTCACCCAGGATTCCAACGACAGCCCAAACGGCCTTAATAGCTGGCCCTCTGAAGCGACAACCTGCCCGCGGCAGATGACCAGCTCAGGGGTCGGCTTGCTCAAATCGGACACCAAATTCATGTCAGCGTAGCGTCCAGGGGCGATGCCTCCAATATGGCTATCGAGGCCCAGGTAGGTGGCCGGGTTAATGGTAGACATCTGGATGGCCTTGACCGGTGGTATCCCGCCCTCTACTGCGGCGGTTATTACCTGGTCCATGTAGCCGCGCGCCATGAGGTCCGGTGGGAAAACCGAGTCTGGGGTAAGCATGACCCGGCCGGTGTCCAATTCAGGATGGTCTTGGAAGGTCATAGCTAACACCTCCATGTCGGCCCGGATGGAGCCATGCCGTATCATAGTGTAGAGGCCCAGCCTCATCCGTTCGACGACCTCTTGGGCGGTAATACTCTCGTGGCAGGAGGTTAACCCGGCTGCAACCAGGGCTGCTAGCTTGGACCCCGAGGCTCCCGCGGTGTGTCCCTCAATCCGCTTCCCCAGGGCCCGGGCAGCCTCCATTTCGTCCAGCAATTGGTCTTCTTGGGCCAGAAGCCGGACCCAGGGGATAAGCTCGCTCAGTCCCAGTATGCGCTTCCTTCTCAGGTATTTCCGGACCTGCTGGGTAGAGAGGATGGAATCTCCCTCCCATTGAGGGAACTGTGGCGTTGCCGGAGGCAGCCCGATATACAGGTGGAACGGAATCTTGTCAGCTAGGTCCAGCAAGAGGTCCAGGCCGGGTGAGCCCAGGGCCCCCAGCAGATCGTGGCTCTCTGTATAAGCGCCCACTGTGCCCCTTGGCAGGGCGGCTTCAGCTAACGTCAAGGGGTGCTGGAAGAAGTCCAGATGACCGTGTGCGTCAATGAAGCCGGGCGTCAGGAAGAGGCCCTTGCCGTCAAGTACCGTGGTGTCCGGGCCGGTTTCCGGCCGCCTGCCGCCCACGTAGGCGATGCGCTCGCCCCAGGTGGCTACCGTCTGACCCTCCAGTATCTCGCCGGTGTAGACGTTTACCAGCCGGCAGTTCTCTAAAATGAGCCGGGCAGGACGGCGTCCCAGGGCCACGTCCATTAAAGCCTTCATCTCTCGCTTGCTCATAGCGCTCCTCGTTTACTTAAAGCCAGTTTATCTCACGTGGGTACGTTCATCTACCACAGAGATCGCGGAGATCGCGGAGAAATAAAATAATTCTTTGCGCTCTTTGCGTGCTCCGTGGTGAAACAATCGGGATTGGTGAAAAGGCGAGTGAGTGATTAACCACAGAGACCACGGAGAGCACAGAGATATTGTTTAGGATTCTGCTATGAAAATGAATCCGGGCAAGTGGCACAGGCCTCTGGCCTGTGCGAACAGGCGTCCCGCCTGTTCCACTTCTGTAGAGGAGACAGGTTTTCAACCCCGGTGGTGCCCCGGAGAGGCCTGAGGAACTGTGGTGAAATAACCGTGGTAGGTCACCTGGCGTTGTTTAGCGGCCTTTTAGCAGGGCTTTAGCCTGGGCTAACGCCTCCTTAACGCGAATTGGGGCGGTACCCCCCAGCACGTCACGGGCCGCCAGTGAGGAGGCTACGGTGATTGAACTTACACCCCAGTCAAAATGCGGCGAGAACCGCTGATACTCTTCAAGCGAGAGGTCCTCCAGGGCTTTGCCTGCTGTGGAAGCGTAGGCCACGAGCGCCCCGACCGTACGGTGGGCCTCTCGGAAGGGCACCCCCTTTCCGGCCAGGTAATCCGCCAGGTCGGTCGCCAGGATATAGCCAGCACCGGCGGCACTGGCCATAGCTTCAGTCTTAAAGCGCAGGCTCGCCAGCATGGGTGTGAAGACCTCTAGCGTTGAAAGCAGGGTGTCCACCGCTCCGAAGAATGCCTCTTTGTCTTCTTGCAGGTCCCGGTTGTAGGCAAGGGGCAGGCCCTTTAGCGTGGTAAGAAGGCCCATGAGGTGGCCGTAGACGCGCCCGGTTTTTCCCCGGGCCAGTTCAGCTATATCTGGGTTCTTCTTCTGGGGCATGATGCTGCTGCCAGTGGCAAAGGCGTCGTCCATCTCCACGAAGCCGAACTCCTCGCTGGACCATAGCACCAGCTCCTCCGAGAGCCTGGAAAGATGCATCATGGTGATAGAGGCGCCGGCCAGATACTCCACCAGGAAGTCCCGGTCGGAGACGGCGTCTATGCTGTTGGCGCTGATCCGGCTGAACCCCAGCTCCCGGGCCAGGGACTCCCGGTCAATGGGGTACGGCACGCCTGCCAGCGCCCCGCTGCCCAACGGCATGACGTCCGTCCGCCGGCGGCAGTCCAGGAAGCGCTCCTTGTCCCGCTGGAGCATATGGAAGTAGGCTAACAGATGGTGGGCCAAGAGGACCGGCTGCGCCCGTTGAAGGTGGGTGTAGCCTGGCATGGCGGACTCCATGTGCTGTTCTGCCAGGTTCAGGAAGGCCCGCTGCACGTCTTCTAGCTGCGCTACGGTCTGGTCTATGGCTTCCAGGGCGTAGAGCCGAATATCCAGGGCCACCTGGTCGTTGCGGGAGCGGGCGGTGTGTAGCTTTCCAGCTACAGGCCCAA
>JAUYDP010000170.1 GCA_030691805.1 Dehalococcoidia bacterium
GGAGGACGGGCGTAGCCGGACACTGGAAGAGGTAGGCAAGGAGTTCGCCGTTACTCGCGAAAGGATCCGGCAGATAGAGGCCAAAGCGCTCCGCAAGCTGCGCCACCCCAGCCGAAGCAAGAAGCTCAAGGACTACCTGGAGTAGCAGCCGGCCCTTATGCGCAGGGAGATCGCTGACCTCATTGACGGCGCCTGGTACGATTATGCCAGCGCAGAGGATATGCTGCGCGCTGGACGCTATAACTACGTAGCTTTTCTCTGCCAGCAGGCGGTTGAGAAAAGGCTCAAGGAGAAGATCAGGAAGTTAGGGATTCTCCGACAAGAGGCGGAAGCGGGTGGGGAGGACGGACCCAGTTACCCCCTTTGGCAAAGAGCGCCGGGAGGCCGGGGGGCTCGGGGCGTCTCCCTCAGGAGTGGGCAGGCTCGGGTCCGTGCTGGGCTAGAAAGCCCCGCCTATCCTGACTGGATAGCCGGATTGGGGCGAGCGGAGATAGAAAGCCCCGCCTATCCCAGTTGGATAGTAGGCCCTTTCTAGGGCCGGGACAAGGAGGGGAATTGTGTCCACTCCTGAGGGGGTGTCCCCCCGCTCTTCCCCCGGGGAGCGAGGCAGGGAGAACGGACTAGCGCAATATGACTCCTGATGATACATTATTACCTTATTACCTTACGACTGAAATCCTGAGCGGACCGCGCATGAATTCTTGGTCAATCAAACCCGGCATTTTGGTTCCGGCTACGCCGGGTTAGGAGAGTGAGAAACTATGACAGAGCAGAAAGACGGACTTATTGATAAACTCATAGCCAAGGGACGGCAGCAGGGGTTTGTCACAACAGACGACATGCTGGAGGCATTCCCTAAGCCTGAGGACGATATCGAGGCCGTTGACGATGCTTATGAACAACTGGCGGATATGAACGTGGAAATCTCGGAGAGCGAGGTCTGGGAGCAGCAGGAACCGCCGTGGCCAGCCCCGACAGACGCGCCACATCCTCCCGTAGGTTGGGAAAAGCCTCCCAAGGCTGAGGTGGAAGAGGCCCCGGTAGACCTCGAGTCTCTGGAAATAGAGGAGCACGAGGCCGTTGACGACCCCGTTCGCATGTACCTTCGTGAGATTGGGCGCGTTGACCTGCTTACCGGCGCCGCAGAGGTGCAACTTGGCAGGGCCATTGAGGAAGGCGAAGAGGCCAGAGGGAAGCTTATGGAGGAGATCCCTTCTCCTCAAGATCGTTTCCAACTGGAGGCGATTCTCGAGACGGGAGATAAGGCACGGCGGCGTCTGACGGAGGCTAACCTCCGCCTGGTGGTCAGCGTAGCAAAGAAGTATATCGGGCGGGGCATGTCGCTTCTCGACCTGATCCAGGAGGGCAATATCGGTCTTATCCGCGCCGTAGAGAAGTTCGACTACCACAGGGGCTACAAGTTCAGCACCTATGCCACCTGGTGGATCCGGCAGGCCATAACCAGGTCCATAGCCGACCAGGCCCGCACCATACGGATCCCCGTCCATATGGTGGAGACTATAAATAAGCTGCTAAGGACCACCCGGCGCTTGCCACAGGAGCTAGGGCGGGAGCCAACCAGCGAGGAGGTCGCCACCGAGATGGGCATAACTCCTGACAAGGTACGGGAGATCATCAAGGTCACGCAGAAGCCCGTCTCGCTGGAGACGCCTATTGGCGAGGAAGAGGACAGCCATCTTGGCGACTTTATCGAGGACTTGGCCATGCCCGCCCCCGCGGACGCGGCCGCCCGCACGTTGTTGAAGGAGCAGGTGGAGGAGGTCCTCCACACCCTCACCCCCCGGGAGCGTCGGGTCTTGCAGCTTCGTTTCGGCCTGGAGGACGGGCGTAGCCGGACACTGGAAGAGGTAGGCAAGGAGTTCGCCGTTACTCGCGAAAGGATCCGGCAGATAGAGGCCAAAGCGCTCCGCAAGCTGCGCCACCCCAGCCGAAGCAGGAAGCTCAAGGACTACCTGGAGTAGCAGCCGGCCCTTACGCGCAGGGAGATCGCTGACCTCATCATCATTTCGCCCGATCTGACCCCCTTGAACCCCTTGGAGCGGCTGGAATTCCTGTTTCTTCGCTGGCCTTTTACCAAGGCGCCCCACATCCGGGGCTACACGGCCGACGAATATCAAGAGTTGGCCCGGGGCCTGACCCTTGTGGCTGAAGTGGAAAGCTACGGCAAGACAGTTTTCACTTCACCGTCAGTCCGATAGGCGCAGCCCTCTGCCGTTTCCGCGGCCAGATCCGATTTCCCTCTCGAGTATGATCGGATGCCTGACGGCAGACGTACCAGTGGACTGGTCACAAGGTTGCCTGTCGGCTATACTTCACTTCAGGACTGAGCCTTGGGCCAGCCCAAGGTCGTTGGCCATCGATGGCAACACGTGACAAGGTGAGTGGCAACTGTAACCAGCGGGCGATTAAGTAATGAGAGGGGGGCGACCCCAGAAGGACCAGGTCTCCAGTGGAGCGGACGATGACGCCCTGGCTTCCATGGTGCAGAGGGGCGATCAGGATGCCCTGGGAGTCC
>JAUYDP010000187.1 GCA_030691805.1 Dehalococcoidia bacterium
CTGACCGGGGGAAAGTAGTCTACGATAATAGCTGCGCCCTCTGCCACGGCGCTGGCGGCATCGGCCGCGTAGGGCCGCCCCTGGCGGGACATGCCGGGCAAATGGAGCGGATTGCGCAGTTGCCGGGGGGGATGCAAGAGGTTCTCAAGACGATAAGGAACGGCATCCCCAGCAGGATGCCCGGTTTCCCGCCCAGCATCCTGAGCGACGAGGACCTGATGAACATGATTGCCTACCTGTTGACCACCCCGCCGGCCACAGGAGAACAGCTTTACGAGAACCCCAGCACCTGCGCCGCTTGCCACGGCCCGCGCGGGGCAGGCGGTGTCGGCCCCAAACTGGACGCCCGCAAAGCAGCCGCTACCCTTGGTCTGACTAAGGAGCAACTGCTCCCGGGACTTATCCCGCTGATCCGAAACGGCATCCCCGGCAGGATGCCGGCCTTCATTCAATGGACCGATGGCGAGATACTGGCCGTCGGCGAGTATCTCTGGGGGCTTGCCCCACTGTCCTGGGAAGAGGAGTTCACCCTCCGCCACGGCCGGGCCCCCACCGGGGATGACATGCTCGACCGCGACTGGGGCAACCGCTTCATATCCCAGAACGGACGCGAACCCACCGAGGCGGAGTGGGCGAAGCACTACATGGACCGCAAGGGGTTCAACAAATAGAATAAGAGTCAAACCTGGGGGACGGGGCCGTGGCCCCGTCCCCCACCCCTAGACTCTTCTTTGATGAGACTCGCCAGGACGGCTTAAGTATACCTGGCCGCCTGGGGTTGGGTGTTAATACTTACCCCAATGCATTACATCGGCCATTGGCGGGCGCTTGGTGCGCTCGCTCACCTGGTAGTCCGGCGTGCCCAGGCCGAGCACGATAGGCGCACGGAGAGCATCTGGGAGTGCCACGACTTGCCGGACATGCCCCTCGCGTTTTGCGGTCTCTTCAGGGTTATCGGAGAGATATATCGCCGACCAGGCCATACCCAGTCCCATCGCAGTGGCAGCTACCCAGAGGTTTTGAGCAGCCACGCAGCAGTCCTCCAGCCAGTAGCGGCTCTTGCCGGCGTCCGCCGCCACGATTATGCCTGCCTGGGCCGTCTTAAGCCATCCGCAGTGAGGATGTGCTTCGCCCAACCGGTCGAGCCGGTCCCGCTCCGTGACTACCACGAAGCGACAGGGATAGTTGCTTGCTCCAGAGGGAGCGTCGTAAGCCGCCGCCAGCAGCTTCTCCAGGGTTTCGCGGGACACCGGGTTTGAGGCAAATTGCTTGATGCTGCGGCGGTTGTGGATGGCGGCCATAGCGTCCATAGATGTTTCCTCCTTCGCGAATTGCTGATAGTATAGTCCTTAAGGGAAGGTCTGAGTGTGACTTTTGTCACACCTGCTTAAAGAACGAATAAAGAAACGAGGATGGGGAAAATGCAAAAGCAGGCTATTTTAACTGACAACGTGGCGCCTCCCTTGGGCGCCTATTCCCACGCTATACAAGTAGGCAACCTCCTCTTCGTGGCGGGGCAGGTAGCCGTAGACCGTAACGGCAACCTGGTGGGAAAGGGCGACTCCGCAGCCCAGACCCGGCAGGTTATGGTGAACCTCCAAGCCCTCCTGGAAGCGGCCGGCGCCGGCTTCGAGAATGTGGTCAAGATGAACGTCTATGTCACCAATATGGCAGACAGGGAAGCCATGGGCAAGGTCAGGCTCCCCTTTCTCAAACAGCCTTACCCTACGTCCACACTGGTGGAGGTCAAACAACTGGCCAGCCCCGACTACATGGTGGAAATAGAGGTAGTGGCCGCCCTTTAGCGGGCCGCCTTCTGCCTCCAGGACATAGTTATCCCCTCCCGCCAGGCCAAAAGTCCACCGGCCACGGTAAGTGGGACTATTAGATAAGCGTGGACAACCAGCGTGTAGCTTAAAGCCCTGGCCCCGTCCAGGCCAAGGATTTTCAGGGAGGTTAGGGCCGCCGCGTCCAGGGTGCCTACGAATCCCGGCAGGGAAGGAATCCCAATAACCACGTGGGTGAAGGCCATCACCACCCCTCCCTGGGGCCAGGTGGCCTCGATGCCTACCGCCAGCATCAGCACCCAGAAAAGTAGCAACTCCACTACCCAGACCCAGAGGGTCAGAAAAGCCACCCACAGGAAGGTAGGGCGATGGTTTAGGAAGGCCGATGCGCCCTCATGGAAGCCTTCCCAGCCCTGGCGGACCTCATCCGGAAGGCGCGCCAATAGAGGGGCCAGTAGATGCAAGGGCAGCACCTGCGTGAGAACGCTACGTCGGCGCCTGAAGGCCAGTATAACCAGGTAGATGACCAGGGCGAAGACGGTCAGAAAGTAGGGCAATAGAGCGAGGGCCGGAGGCAACGCAACCAGGAAGGATGCCACCGCCGCCACAGAGACTACCACAGCGGCGTCGAGAACGAATTCGAGAAGAACCGTACCCAGGACGTAGGAGGTCGGCACTCCCTCGTTGCGCGTGATCAGGAGGCTCCTCGGTATCGCGCCAATCCCCGTTGCAGTTACGTTGCCGATAGCAAAACCGATAGCGAGAGGACCGACCAGCGCGCCCATCGGAATGCTCTTGCGGGGAGCCAACATATATTTCCAGCGGAGAGTGCGCACAAACACACTGGAGCCAACAAGCAATATCCCCACGCCCAGGTAGGGCAAGCTAGCTCTTAGGACGGCTTTCCCGGTCTCAGCCAGGTCTATCCCCTGAAGAACCCAGGCCACGATACCCAGGCCGGCCAGGGAGATAACCAGGCGAACGATTATTGCCACTCGGGTGCGTCCTTCCAGGCCCGCCGGCCTGGCAAGCGCTGCGGCCTCAACTGAGATGTAGCTCCAATTCCCTCAAGAAGCTTCCCACGTCCATTACCAGGCCTAGGACTTGAATCCCGCCCCGGTCCATGAGCTTGGTTGCCACCGCCGGGTTGATGTCCACGCAGACAACCGGCACATGCCCGGGCAGAAGATTGCTCGTACCGATAGAATGAAGCATAGTAGAGACCATCAGGCATAGGTCCACGCCCTTGTGAATAAACCGCCGCATGGCCTCCTGGGCCTTGATGGCATCGGTAATGACCTCCGGAAGCGGGCCGTCATCCCGAAGTGAGCCGGCCAGGATGAAAGGGACCCCCTTAGTAATGCAGGTATGCATGATCCCCTTGGTCAGGACGCCCTTCCGCACCGCCTCCTGCATTCCTCCTGCCAGCCGGATGTTGTTGATGGCCCTGAGATGGTGCTGGTGGCCCCCCTCTAATGGCTCGCCTCTGTCCAGGGAGACCCCCAAAGACGTGCCGTAGAAGGCCCACTCGATGTCATGGGCAGCCAGGGCATTACCTGCAAAGAGGCCTTGCACGTAGCCCATCTCGATGATCTTTGCCAGATGCACGCCTGCCCCGGTATGGACTACCGCTGGCCCGGCGACTACCAGGATGTTCTTTCCCTCCTTTCGTAGCGCCCGCATTTTCTCAGCTATGTCCGCTACCAAGATCCCCTTGGGCTTTTCGGGGGAGATAGCGCTGCCCATGAACGTGAAGGCCAAAGACGGGGTGCGCGGACGCTCCACGGGGAGGACCTTGATGCCACGGTGGCCAGTCACAATCAGATCGCCCTTCTTGCCATCATTAATGGGGACGCAACTGGCGAACGTCCCGTCCGGGCCCACCAGTATTCCGCAGTCCATCTCCGGCGACTGCACTGAGACCCACCGGCCATCTAGCCGGACCTCGGTGTCCAGGCTGGTGGTAGAGTAGAAGTCGGGAGGGAAGGTCCCGTCGCCCGGCGCTCGCTCGGTTTCTGCATCTTCCTCCTCCAGAGCCGTCGCGCCCAACCGCTCGATACGCTTTAGAATACCGGATAGTGCTTCTTGCGCCGACGCCCGTATTTCCAGCCGGGCGTAGCTCGGCTCGTGCTTGTGCCGTCCAACCTCGATGGCCTGGATGGTGAACTCCCCACCCAGGTCCATCACCTCATCCAGGATACGGGGGAGTATAAGGGAGTCTATGATGTGCCCCCTTATCTCCACGACTTTAGCCAGGAGGGCCTCTTCCTGGGGCTCCCCCAGAGTCTCGTGCGCCATTCTAAGTATGCTCCAGTTCTGCCAGCTTCTTCCTCAGGCTCAGGGCATTGTAGACGGCATAGGCCTTGGCATCGTTATTGAAGTACACGTAGGTGGCCTGCCGCCCCCGGGCCAGGTCTCGGATGCGCCCCGCCCACTGGTCCAA
>JAUYDP010000190.1 GCA_030691805.1 Dehalococcoidia bacterium
GTAGGCCAGTACAAAGATTGGCAGGGCCAGGGCGGACAGCGCTGTCAGGGAGCAGAAGGCCAGCGCGGGCCAGCGCCAGCGCCCCAGGGGCATAATCACCGGAGGGTGGAGGGTGCCGACAGTGCTGCGGTAGTATCTGGCGCGTCCACGGGCCCGTCCCTCTGCGAAGAGCACCACCACTGTCAGGCAGACCAGGACCAATGAAAAGACTGCCGCCAGAGTACGATCGAAGGAACCCTGATACTGAAGGTATATCTGGAAAGTGAAAGACTCGAATTGAAGTAGCGATACCGCTCCGAAGTCGCTCAAGGTATAAAGGGCTACCAAGAGGGCTCCGGCAGCTATGGCGGGCTTAAGCTGTGGTAAGACCACGCGCATAAACGTGGAACGGGGGCTGCAGCCGAGGCTACGGGCGGCTTCCTCCGGGCTGGAATCCATGCCGGATAGGGCGGCCCTCACACTAAGGAGGACATAAGGATAACTGAAAAGGGTCAGGGCCAGCATAGCCCCCGGAAAACCATATATGTCTGGCAATCTCTCTATGCCCAGCGGACCTGCCAGCAGTTGCTGGAGCATGCCTCGAGGGCCGAAGGCTGCCACCAGGACGAATCCTCCCACATAGGACGGGACGACCAGGGGGAGCACCAGAAGCACCGACCACAGGCGGCGCAGCGGCAGATCCGTGCGGACTGTTAGCCATCCCAGGGTTATGCCAATGGCAGATGTGGCCGCTGTGACAGTCAGCGCCAGTACGGCGGTATTGGCAAGCACCTCCAGCGTCCGCCCTCGCAGTAGTAGATGCAAGGCCTCTTCCCCGGCTCCGGCGGTCCTCACCAATAGATAGGCGATGGGCAGGAGCATGGCTGCCGCCACCAGGACCGCCGGCAGCAGTATGACGGCGGGAGGCCGGGGCGCCAGGGCGCGCCGGCCCAGCCGAACGACAGCGGAAGCCGGACTTAGGGCTTCCAAATCTCTTACAATATCCCCACGTCGCGCATTAGCTTGAGCGTCCCGTCTAGATCATCCAAGTTGCTGAGGTCAATATTAGGAGTCTCGATTTGCGACAAGGGTGGTACGCGCGGGTCGGCGGGGACACCCTGGACCATCGGATACTCGAAGGTCTGTTCTGCGAAGTAGCGCTGAGCTCCACTGGAGAGCAGATATTCCACGAATGCCTCTGCAGCCTTCTTGTCCTTGGCGGTGGAGAGGACGGCCGCCCCGGCTACATTCATCAGCGCACCCACGTCGCCCTTCCTTGGGTAGTAATTGCGGGCAGCAAAGGAGTCCCCTTTCTCCTTTAGCTGTCCGAAAAGGTAGTAATGGTTGATGAAGGCTACTTGCACTTCTCCGGAGGCTACCGCCTGAATGGCGGCCGTATTATTGGCGTACTTCTTCGGGCTGTTGGCCTGGATGCCGTTGAGCCACTCCCGGGCCTTATCTTCTCCTTGCGTTACCCTCATGGCCGTAACGAAGGCCTGGAACGAGGCGTTAGTGGGAGGCCAGCCGATGCGCCCCTTCCACTTGGGGTCGGTGAATCCCCATATGGACTCGGGCAGATCGCTCTCCTTGAGGGACTGGGTGTTGTAGGCTACAACTCTGGCCCGGCCGGAGACGCCTACCCATTCCCCTTTGGCCGGCCGGAACCGCTTGTCTACTTTGTTAAGGGTGGCTTCGGGCAGCTTGGCCAGCATGCCGGCCTTGGACAGGGCACCCAGGGCTCCGGCGTCCTGGGCGAAGAAGACATCAGCGGGGGTGCGGTTCCCCTCTTCCAGTATGGCGGCGGCCAACTGGGCCGTGTCCCCATAACGGACTCGCACCTCTACCCCGATGTCTTTGGCTACCTGGTCCAGCAACGGGCCTACCAGCGCCTTGGTCCGCCCAGAGTATACGGTGATCACTCCTGAGATCTTGGCTGGGGTGGTAGTCGTACCCTGAGACGCACTTGGCGTTTTCGCCGCCGGTGCTGGGGCCGCTGCGGGCGTGCAGTTGGCCAGCAGCACTGCCAGCAGGGATGCCCCTGCTATCACAAGACTTATCCTTTTGCCTAAATCCATCTAGTTCTTGCTCCTTCCCTTCTCTTTTGTTTTGTCTTTATTCTTTCGGCAGGGGCCGAGCATTTCTCCGCCGTTCCTCGTACCTTATGCCTGTTCCTCGTTACTGGAACCGGGCCAGCTCCGCCTTCAGGTGCTCCAGATGCACCACCAGGTGTGTGTCATTGGAATCAGCTTCCAATCGAATGGGGTTGCAACCTCCGCCCTGGCCCAGGGTATCCCAGGGGATAGGGGCGTTGCAGTTCTTGCAGATAGCCTTGTCTCCTTCTTGCAGATAGCCGACAGCGCCGCAGATCTCGCAGGCATCGAAGGCAGTATATAGCTCGCCCTGTTTGCCCTTGGCTACCAGGAACCGCACGTCCGTTCCATCTATCCTGGTCGCGAACTTATGCAGCTGGCCCTCTTGTAGGTCTGAGAAGGCCACTGCTACGTCTCCGTTGGCCGCTTCCAGCGGGACGGGGGTAGGGTCCAGAGTGCCCTGGCCGGCGAATACGGCGGTGGCCATGAGGGCAGCAACCAGCACGGCCGAGCCCGCCAGGGACAATCGCCAGGCCCTTTCCCCAAGGGCAGCCGCCTCTTGCTTGCGCCGTTCCGCCGCGCTCCGCGCCGTGGGGGCGGTCTCCCGGCGTCCCAGGTCCCAGAGGACCATGAAGATGGGCAGGACCACCAGGGCCGTCATAATGGCCGTGGAGGTGTTGTCCCGGACGAAGTAGCCCAGGATGGACATGATCTCCTTTCTCATGGGTATGGCCCCAATCTCGGCGAACTCGTGGACGCTCCCTGCCAGGAGCTTGGCAGCCAGGATCAGGAGCACCAGCCCGGTCACACCGAAGAAGCGGCCCAGGTTGATGCGGAGACTGCCCCGCACGAAGAGGATCGCAAAGAGGCAGGCAATGCCCAACCCTACCACTGCCCCGAGGAGCTGAAGGGCTCCGGCTTCCTCCTGGGTCAGAGCGGCCAGGAAGATGACCGTCTCCACTCCCTCCCTGAAGACCATGATAAAGGTGAAGGCCAGAAGCCCCAGGCCCATGGTCGTGCCCATGTCCTGTCCCACGATGTTCTCCAGGCGAGATTCCATTGCCTTCTTGATGTTCTTGGCTGTCCGGGCCATCCAGAGGACCATGCTGGCTACGAAGACGCCTCCGACGCCGAGCATGGTGCCCTCCATAATCTCGTTCTCCGGATCGAAGCCGATGGCTTGAAAGACGACCGCAACACCCAGGCTGGCGGCTACAGCCAGGCCCAGGCCCACGTAGACATAACGGTTAAGGGCAGACCTGCCTGTCTTGCCCAGGTAGGCCAGGATAATGCC
>JAUYDP010000280.1 GCA_030691805.1 Dehalococcoidia bacterium
GAAACGGGGTCACCCCCGCACCCCCCGGCCTGGCGGCGCCTCTTGCCCGCAGGGAGTTGTCGGGGGACACTCCCGCACCCCCGGCCTAGCGGCGCCTAGTGTAGAAGCGAGGCATGCCTCGCCCCTACAGTATGGTTCAAATCGGAGGACACCCCCTGGAGGCATGGCGGCGCTTCGGCATAGTTATTGGGGTACACTTCTGACACCCCGGTCAACCGGCGCTCTCGTTCCACCTTCCTCGTTCCTATGAAAAGGGGACACCCCCGAACCCCCCGGCCTGGCGGCGCATAAGGCATATTGTAGCGGCTTTATGGTAAAGGTCAAGGCCGGCCTATACTCCCTCCTCCGCCCGGGGGTTGAAGGCGTCGTTGAGGCCGTCCCCCAGGAAGTTGAAGGCGAAAATGACCAGGGCCACAACGCCGCCCGGCACGAAGACCAGGTGGGCATGGGTGCGCCAGAAACGGTACTCCTCTTCGATCATGGCGCCCCAGCTAGGGTTGGGGGGCTTTATCCCCAAGCCAACGAAGCTAAGCACAGACTCGCCCATGATCGCTCCGCCCATGCCCATAGAGGTGGCCACCAGGAGCACGCCGATGGTATTTGGCAGTATGTGCCGCCAGATGATACGCCAGGGGGTCGCCCCCAGCGCCCGGGCCGCTTCCACAAAGTCCTTTTCTTTCAAGGAGAGCACCTGCCCCCGGACCAGGCGGGCCAGGCCGGCCCATCCCAGGGTGGAAAGGGCCAGGAAAACCACCAGATAGTCCACCAGGCCCGTCCGGGAAAGGCCGGGCATGCCGATAGACCCCTCTATCTGGCGTGTCCATTCCACTATGGTGGGCCGCATTGTGGCAGCCAGTAAGATTGCCAGGAGCAGGCCGGGAAAGGCGAAAAGGAAGTCGCTGAATCTCATGATTGCCGTGTCTACCCACCGCCCGAAATAGCCTGCCATAGCCCCGAAGAAAATGCCCAGGAGGGTGCTGACGGTAACAACCACCGTGGCGACCATAAAGGCGGTGCGCGATCCCCACATGATTCGGCTCAGCAGATCACGGCCGAAGCTGTCCGTTCCTAGCCAATGCGCCCCGCTGGGGGGCTGCTGGACGATGCTCAGGTTCTGGGTGGAATAGCTGTAAGGGGCGGTCCAGGGGGCCAGTATTCCTACAAGGAACATGGCCGCCAGGAAAATCAGACTGGCCAGGCCTACCCGGTTGCGGCGGAGGCGCCGCCAGGCATCCCTCCAGGGGCTATGCCGCTGGGCCTGTTCGAAGAGAAGGGCGGCCTCCTCCTCCTTGTTCTCAAGCATAGCGGATGCGGGGGTCCAGGAAGGTGTAGCCGATATCCACCAGCAGGTTCACGACCACATAGGAGAAAGCCACCACCAGCGTCGTGGCCATGATGACCGGGTAATCCCGGTTGAAAATGGCGTCGAAGGCGAACGGCCCGATACCGGGCACACCGAAGATCATCTCGGTGATCAGGGAGCCGGCGGGTAGGTCGGCTATCATGAAGCCTATCAGGGTGAAGACGGGGATCATGGCGTTTTTCAGGATGTGGCGGAGGGTGATGATGCGCTGGGTCAACCCCTTGGCGTGGGCGACCCGCACGTATTCTTGCCCCATCACCTCGATGATGCTCACCCGGGTCTGGCGGGCGATGGCCGCGATCGGCCCCATGCCCAGCACTATGGCCGGCATGATAATCTTCACGCTCCAGATACCCTCCCAGCCCGCCGTGGGCAGCAGGTGCAACTGTCGCACAAAGAACCACTGCAATATAGGGGCTAACACGAAGGTAGGAGTGGAGACACCGAGTAGGGTGAATCCAACGGCCGCGGTGTCAATCCAGGTGGCCCGCTTGAAGGCCGCCAGTATTCCAACAGGGATACCAACTAACAACGAAAGGCCCATGGCCACGAAAGCGAGCTGCATGGAGATCCATATCTTGGGAAGGATGAGGCCGCCGATATCCTGGCCCCGAAAGCGCAATGATTCACCGAAATCGAGGTGCAGGACGTTCCAGAGGTACTTCCCGAACTGGACCATGAACGGGTCGTCCAGCCCCCATTGGGCGCGGATACGGGCTACCACTTCAGGGTTGGTATGCTGTCCCAGAAGCACCTGGGCGGGATCTCCCGGCCCGTATAGGCCCAGGAGCAGGGTGATGAAGGATACCGCCAGAAGGATGACTGGCATCCAGAGGAGCCGCCGGACGATATAAGCGCTCAAGGCCCAGATTCCCGCGAACTAGGGGCGGGAAGCCTCGGCATTCCCGCCCCTGCTCTCCTCAACTACTCTCTACCGAGACGTCTTTCAGCACCGGCACCACCGCCGGCGGCACCTCGAAGCCTTTAACGCGAGGCTTGATAAGCCGGTACTCCACCTCAGAGTAAAGCGGGACCAGGGGAGCGTCCGAAAGTATCATCTCCTCGATCTGGTGATACATCTTGATGCGGGTATTCACGTCCTTCTCCACCCTGGCCTTCTCCAGTTGGGCATCCACCTGGGGATTGGAGTAGGCGAAGTTGTTGTCCAGGCTCTTGCTATGGAAAAGCACGTCGTGGAAGTCCTCAGGATCAGGGTAGTCGGCGATCCACCCGGAAGTGCCTCCGAAGACCTGGAATTTACGGCTCTTCAGGTCCCCCAGGTACGTGGCCCACTCCACCTGTTGGATTTCCACTTCGATCCCCAGGTTTTGCTTCCACATCTCCTGGAGGGCCGTAGCGATAGGCGAAGGCGTGCCGCCCGCCCCTACCACCGAGAAGGTGATGGGCGGCAGACCCGAGGCCGTTTTGTACTTGGACTGGGCCAGGGACTCCTTGGCCTTGGCCGGGTCCAGCGGATACCCCTTTACGTTCTCGTTATAGCCCGGCATCCCCGGCGGGATCACACCATTCACCACCTTGCCGATGTTTTTTAGCACTACCGAGACCAGGCGCTCCTTGTCCGTGGCATAGTTGAAGGCCCGGCGAATATTCACATCGTCGAAGGGGGGCTTGGTATTGTTAAAGCCTACGTAGAAGAGGCCCAAACGCACCGTCGTGACCAGCTCCTTGTTGAGCGGGCTGGTCTTGTCCAGTACCCGCTCGATATCGGTAAGCCCCACCACGGTGGTGTCTATCTCGTTGTTCTCATACATGGTCATGGAGGACCCGCCGGCAAGCAGAAAACGGACCTCTTCCAGCTTGGGCGCCCCCCGGTAGTAGTTCTCGTTGCGGGCCAGGACGATCCGCTCGCCCTTCTTCCATTCCTTCAGGCGGAAGGGACCCGACCCATTGGGGCGGTCGGTCCAGTTTCGCCCTGATTCCACGTTCGCCTTGTCCAGAACGAAGGCGGTGGGGTAGGTGAGCTTGGCCAGAAAATATACTTTGGGGGCGTCTATTACTATCTGGAGCGTGTAGTCATCCACGACCTTCACCCCGGGGAGCTGCTTCCGCTTCCCGTCCAGCTTGTCCCTGGCCCCCACGATATCCCCCAGATAGGTGTCGGCCACGGAAGACCCCGTGTTGGGATCTGTGGCCCTTTCCAGGGAATACTGGAAGTCAGCGGCCTTGATCTCCTTGCCGTCCTGGAACTTGGCCCCCTTTCGGAGGTAGAAAGTGTAGGTCTTGCCGTCTTCGCTCAGGTCCCATCTCTCCGCCAGGTCGGGGATGACCTGCATCTTGGGGGTCAGGGCCACCAGGCCGCTGAAGATCTCCACGATGTACTCGGCGGAAGTGGCGTCCTGGGTTAGAGCGGGGTCCAGGGTGGGCGGGTCTGCCCCCACCATAGTTAGAGTCCCAGCCTTGCTTCCAGCGGACGGCCCTCCGGTATCGGTTGAGGACGAGCCGCAGCCGGAGGCTATCAAGGCAAGGAGGACCAGTAGAACCAGCAGGAAACTGAGCTTGCCCTTCATCACGCTCCTCATAAAGAAAAGGGCAGATATCGAATCCACCCCTTTTGTTATCTTGGACCCGCTGTGCCGTGTGCTCGCTTGTTTTGGTCAGAAAACCAGATTGGGAAAACCCTGTCGGTTCAACGCGTTTCCAGAAACTGGCATACACATCCCCTTCAGAAGTCTATTCCCCATGTAACGCGGTTGGCTCAAACAAGCTGATACATCACGCACACAGCAGGCCTTTTCCAAACGTCATTCTATC
>JAUYDP010000336.1 GCA_030691805.1 Dehalococcoidia bacterium
ACCTGGCCCTACATGACCCTCCTCTGGCCGCCAGCTTATGGAAGGCAGACGCCTTACCCTTCTGGCAACCACTCCAGGTGGCCAACTCCATCGTAAACACCGTCGTCATCCTGACCTGGACCGTACTTCTGGCCGTCGGGCCCGGCCGCGAACGGGCAAGTCCGAAAGCATCTGTACCGGCTTCGACCTTAAAGTGAAACTCCCATGGCCTCGGGACTTTCTTCTCTTTACCGCCCACGCCTATGGCTTGAGCAGGAGGGAGGGTATAATACATAAGCTACACGTCTGACGATCAGAGATGAGTTCTTATTCAAAGAATAAAAGGCGGATAGCACAAGCATCGCTCGGGTTCTCAGGGAAGCCCGCCCTAGGCTAAAGCCATGGGCTGAGAAGCCAAAGCCCACTGAAGGGGCTATACAAGGTGTCCTGGGCGGCCCGCCCTAGGCTAAAGCCATGGGCTGAGGGACCAAAGCCCACAAGGGGCTGGTTGGAGGCGTTCTGGGCGGCCCGCCCTAGGAACCCGGCCGAAAAGTCCCATTTGGCCCGAATTCTACGGCAAAGCCACGTTCGGAATTTGGTGCCAAGGCCGGTTTTTCAGGGTTTTCGGCCGGACGACTTCTAGCCAACCGACGGAGGATGAGACGGGAAGGCTCATTGAGACCACTGGCAGACTCAGGAATTGGTTGAGGCACACACATTCGGATGGTCGAGGCATCTGCTGCCGAGGAACCTGACCGGCCGCCCTAAGGGTGACCTTCTGCCGCGGTAAAACCTGTAGCAAACGATGGCGTGATGATGGGGTTTGACAAAATAATCCGGTGCGAGCGTCTCGAGGGTGTAGCCCCGCCCCACCACCCCTGGCGGACAGAGCCGTCCGCCTCTACGTCTTGGTAGAAGCAGGCACAGCGCCCATCCCCCGTTCGTAGCGGCCGACCGCTGTGTCGGCCAGGCGGGGCTTGGCTACACCCAGTGTATTTTTCAAAACTCATAATCACGCCCAAGCACGAAAGGAATCACCCAATGATCATAGACTTCCACGTCCACGTCTTCCCGCCCAAAATCCGCGACAACATCGAAGACTATTTCCAGGCAGAGCCGTTCTTCCGGCACCTATACGAGAGCCCAAGAGCACGTCTGGCCACGGCCGAAGAGGTGCTGGAGAGCATGGACGAGGGCGGCATTGACCGCTCGGTCATCCTTAACTTCGGTTGGAGCTCCCAGGAGCTCTGCCGGGAGACCAACGATTATATCCTGGAGGCAGCCGCCCGCTATCCAGACCGGCTTATTCCCTTCTGCTCGGTCCAGCCTCGTGACGGCCAGGCAGCCGTCGAGGAGGTCCGGCGCTGCGCTCGCGGGGGCGCCAGGGGAATCGGCGAGCTTAACCCCGACGGGCAGGGATTCGCACTAGATGATGAAGCGGTGATGGGGCCACTGGCCGAGGCGATAATGGCCGAAGGCATGATCTTCCAGTCCCACTCCAGCGAGCCAGTGGGCCACCTCTATCGCGGGAAAGGCCAGACCACCCCGGAGATCGTCTATCGCTTCATACAGGCGTTCCCCAAGCTGACCATGGTGTTTTGCCACTGGGGAGGCGGACTCCCCTTCTACGCCCTGATGCCGGAGGTGGCTAAGGCCATGAAGCGAGTCTACTTCGATACCGCGGCCTCTCCGTACCTTTACGATGACAGCATTTATCGGCACGTGGCCGAGATCATCGGCGTGGAAAAGATTCTTTTCGGCAGCGATTATCCTTTGCTTCAACAAGGCAGGTTCGTCGAGCGAATCCAAGCCCTGGACCTGGCCTCGGCGGACAAAGCTGGTATCCTGGGAGCCAACGCCGCCCGCCTGCTCCAGGTGGTCGCAGGCCGGCGCTAGTGCTTGCTCTCAGAATAAAGCGGGTCATCCTGGATGGCCTTTTTCGGGCCTGGCCAGCTTTAGCCGGCATCCCGAGGTCGAACAGAAAAATGACGCGTATTATTGCAAGGAAGTACTAGCACCAGTTATGCGCGCCTTCATCGCCGCCGGTCTTCCCACCGAGGTGCTCGAGGCCTTGAGCCGGTACCAGCGGCAATTGGGCGCCCCCCGGCTCCGTTACGTAAAGTGGGTGAGCACGGAGGGGATGCACCTTACCCTCAAGTTCCTGTGCAACGTGGAGGACGCCCGCTTGCCTGACCTGGCGGAGGCCTTAAACACGGACCTCCGAGGCATCCAACCCTTTTCGTTGCAGACCGGAGCGCTTGGGGCATTCCCCAATGTCAGGACCCCCCGTGTCCTGTGGGTGGGCCTTGCGGGAGACCTCGAAGCCCTCCAGGTCCTTTCCGGGACGGTAGAGAAGGCGGTGGCCCCCCTTGGCTTTCTACCAGAGGAACGGCCCTTTGCTCCCCACTTAACCCTGGGACGAGTGAGGGAGACGGCCACTTCCGCCGATAGGCGGCAACTGGGACAGGCGCTTGCCAGCCTGGTGGCAGAGAAGGCGCTGAAGATAACTGTGGATGCAGTCCATATCATAAAGAGCGATCTTTCACCAGCGGGCGCCAGATATACCAAGCTCACCACTATTCTGTTGGCAAAGAAAAATAGCTTTTGATACATCTCGCAAATCCCCTTGCCAGAGGAGGGGACATGGTGTATACTCAAGGCCGTTGGGCCCCAAGCCCAAAATAGGCGGGAGGTGAATCTGTGGAGGTAGTGAATTTGCCCAAGTGCCAGAACTGCAAGACTGGTGATTTGGTGCCGCTGTCCGACTTCGGCAGCCAAGGTGCCCCCATCCATTACAAAGCATGGGTCTGCACCAATCTTACCTGTGGCTTCAATATTAAGATCCGCAACGGTGACGTTTACGTCAACGAGCCTATCAACAGCGGGGCGGCTTACGCATCCAGGGCTAGGTAATCCTCATTATCGCACACGGTCCGATGGAAAGGGTCCCCTTTTCATCGGACCACGGGACCGGAATCAGGCGAATAACTGGGGTTTCTTCCATTGATTATGAGGGCCAGAAGACTCTTTTCCCCTATAAGGTTCGATCGCAGTGCTCTTGATAATCCAACAGCCGCGCCGGCCGTCCCTGAAACGGGGCAGTGGAGCATTCCAGACGCCAGTTCGACCGCAACCAAGCTATTCTCCGTTCTGAAGATCGCCCCCACCTCTTTTTTCTCAGACTACGGGTGCCATGTCCGTATTTACGAGGAGACGCTAGCCCTTCAGGCCTTGGGCAATAAGGTCACCATCTGTACTTACCACACCGGAGATAATATAGAGGGATTGGACGTAAGGCGTGCCATGAACACCCCGGGCCGCAAGACGGTGCGCGTGGGGTCCAATATCCGCAAGTTGTACTACGATGTGCTCCTCTTCCTTAAAACCGCCCAGGCAGCCCTAAGCTTGAGGCCCCAGGTGATACACGCCCATCTTCATGAAGGAGCGCTCATCGGCTTCCCGATCAGCCGGACCCTTCGCGCCCCACTGATCTTTGACTTCCAGGGCAGCCTCACCAGTGAGATGCTTGACCATAACTTCCTCCGGCGGGATAGCCTTTTTTTCAGGCCTCTACGCCTCCTGGAACGGGTCGCCGACCGCTTGCCCGATGCCATTGTAACCAGCTCCCGCAACGCCGCCGACATGTTGGTGCGGGAGTTTTCTTATCCGGCCGATAGGGTATACACGATCCCCGACTGTGTTAATGCGGACCGTTTCAAACCCCGCTGGCAGCTTCCGGACCAGAGTGGTATAGAGAAGATGAAAGAGCAATTGGGGATACCGTTGAACCGGAAGATCGTGGTCTACCTGGGGCTACTGGCGGAGTACCAGGGCATTGACCAGTTGCTAGAAGCCGCGGCCTACCTGGTACAGGAACGAAAAATGCCAGTCCATTTCCTTATCATGGGCTTCCCTGGCGAGAACCGGTATCGGGTAAAGGCGGCCCAACTGGGCCTCTCGCACTGGGTCACGTTTACCGGAAGGATTCCCTACCTTCAGGCCCCTGACTATCTCCTTCTGGGAGACGTGGCCGTCTCCGCCAAGATATCTGAGACAGAGGGTAACGGCAAGTTGCTGAATTACATGGCCGCAGGGTTGCCCACGGCCACTTTCAATACCCCCGTTGCCAGGGAGATATTAGGGGACCTTGGAGTGTACGCCAAGACCGGTAACGCCCGGTCCTTGGCCCGCGCCCTGGAGTTCCTTCTGGTAGAGGAGCGGGCGGCATTGGAGATCGGCTTGCGTCTCCGGCTCAAGGCTGTCCAGGAACACTCCTGGGAGAAGGCCGGACAGCAGATAACAGAGATTTACCGGCGTTTTGCTGGCTAATTAGTGGAGGTGGGAAGTGCCCTTAGACAAAGAGCTACTTGAGATACTAGCCTGTCCCAAGTGCAAACAGCCAATCCATTATGATGAGGCGAAGAATATACTGATTTGTAATAATTGCTGTGTGTACTATTCTATTGTGGATGATATCCCGGTGATGCTTATTGACGAGGCCAAGCCACTGCCCGCTTGAAACGTAACTACTCAGCCACTAAGACACCAAGGCACAAAAAAAGTTAGGGGATCAAACGATTTGTTGTCTGATTTCCTTCGTGTCTTTGTGACTTTGTGGCTGAGTAGTTACTAATCAATTTAGGGGTCGCATTCCTGTGGAACTGATACTCCAAACGGAAAAAGAGGCGCTAAAGTTCCGCCTGGCGGCGGTGCTGCTATCAGCGCTTGGGCTCTACTTGGCAAGGCTGGAGGCCTGGCTACCCGCAGTTCTACTGGCCATGGGATACCTGGTCTACGTAGTGCTTCTTAGAGCGTTCTTCCTTCCTCGCTTCACCATACCTGGGGCTGTCTACGGTATGGTCGTCGTAGACGTAGCCGTTGTTACCCTGGCGCTCACGATAGTCGGCAAGATTAGCAGCCCGGTATTCGTCCTGTTCCCGGTCCTAATCCTCTACTACTCCATACACCTGGGTTATGTCAGCAGCCTGGCCACGGCCACCCTCTCCAGCCTGGCCTATTCATCGGTAGCCCTTTTAACCGGTGAAGCGGAGTGGTTTGGGGCTTTCTTGAGCTTCCAAGTGCCCCTCTTCTATCTCCTGGCGTTTATGGGCGGGTTTCTGGCGGAGAAGAGGTTTGAAGAGAGGCGGGAAAAGGAGTCTTTACAGGAGGCGATCGGGTTGGAAAGAGGCGCCCGCAGCCTCTTGGAGGTGACCAAGGCCCTTGGCAATACCCTGGAAATGGGTGTGGTGCTAAATCGCGTCCTCTACTCCGCCCTGGGCCTGGGGGGCGTCAAGGCGAGCATGGTGGCTTTGCCTAGGAAGGAGGACGGCCGCCTGGTGGTACGGGCCAGCAACCTGAGCTTGAAGGACCTGCGAGAAAGTGTGCTCAATCAGGCGGTCAACGGGATGGACCAGGAGTCCCCCATGGATCTGGCCCTGAAGACCTTGTCCCCCCAGTTGGTACCTGACCTTAAGGGGGACACCGCTGGGCTGCCCCAGTGGCTCCGGACTTTGCCTTATGACTCTCTGGTAGTCACACCCCTCGTCCATCAGGAGAAAGCCCTGGGAGCGCTCTTCCTTCTGGGAGAAAACTTTAGGCAAGACAGACTAGTCGAGGCTAAAAGCCTGGGCGAGCTTGCTGGGATGGCCCTATTCAACGCCATGGTCTACGAGGAGTCCCAAAGCCGCGTCACCCATCTCAAAGAGGAATTCGAGGAGCTAGTAGGCAGGGTTGAGAAGCTAAGGAAGGCCCAGAAAAAGAGACTCATCGAGGTGGATAGGCTCCAGGTTGACCTGTTCAAGACCGAAGTTACCATAGAGGGGAAGCCCGTGAAACTTTCCCCCATCGAGTTCGAGCTCCTCTCAGCTCTGGCGGAGAACGCCGGCGAGCCTCTCACCCACAATACCCTCTTGCGGCTGGTATGGGGGCCAGAACACGAAGGGCAGCTTAACGTCGTGGATGTCACCATTCACCGGCTACGGCGGAAGATCGAAGCGGACCCCTCGCGCCCGAAGCGGATCGTCACCGTAAGGGGCGTTGGGTACATGCTTACATCAGGGCGCCAGCCAGCGTCAGGCACGAAAGTTCCCCTTCCCTTCAAGAAGGTGATATAATGCCAAGTGCTTGGCTTGTTGCGTCCGGCCCGGGGGTCGGGTGAGGATAGAAACGGGAGGAAGTTAGCTCATATGGAGTCTTACGCCTATTTCGAAGGGCATTTCGTTCCCCATGCGCAGGCCAAGGTGGGGATAATGACCCACGCTCTCAACTACGGAACAGCCTGTTTTGAGGGGATCCGGGCCTATTGGAGCCAGGACCATTTCTCCATCTTCCGTATAAAGGACCATTACCTCAGGCTAAGCAATAGTGTCCGCATCCTGAAGATGTCCTTACCCCATGATGTAGACGAGCTATGCAGGCTGACCGTTGAGCTGCTTGCCATGAACCCTTACCGGGAAGATGTCTATATTCGCCCCATGGCCTACAAGTGCTCTGAGGTACTGGGCGTAAGACTACACAACGTAAACGATGGCTTTTTTATCTTCATCACGCCCTTTGGGGCATATCTAGACACGGAGAAGGGAATTGCCTGCTGTACTTCTTCCTGGAAGCGAATTGACGACGATATGATACCAGCCCGTGCCAAGATAACCGGCGCCTACATCAACTCCGCCCTGGCCAAGACCGAGGCCGTGGACAACGGGTTCGATGAGGCCATACTCCTGACCAGGGACGGCCACGTTAGTGAAGGAAGCGGTGAGAACTTCTTCCTGGTAATAGACGGCCACCTGGTCACTCCGCCGGTCTATGATAACATCCTTGTAGGAATCACCCGCCAGAGCATTATTGAGATCGCCTCCAGGGAGTTAGGCATCGAGACTGAGGAACGGACTATTGACCGCACAGAGCTGTATATAGCCGACGAGTGCTTTTTGACTGGTACCGCCGGCGAGGTGGCTCCAGTCCTCTCAATTGACCACCGTCCCGTAGGCTCCGGCGCCATCGGTCCCGTCAGCGCTAAGTTGCAAAAGCTCTATATGCAGATTGCCCGCGGTGAGCGGGATGCCTACAACCACTGGTGCACTTTCCTAAAGCCCAGCCTGGTTGAGATAGCCCGTAAGTAGATGCTCTTCCGCCCCCCCAGGGTAGCCCCGGTTCTTGTGGGGCTGGGGGCCGTCCTGGTCACGCTAGCCCTAGTCGCAACGGGCGTCTTTCTCTTCCTGGAGACCCCAATATCCCTCTCTAGCTTCTTCTTGGGCCTTTGGGTCTTCCTCCTCCTGGTCCTGGCGGCCCTGAACGGCTGGCGCACCTGGTGCTGCTGGGCGCTACGCTACCACTTAACCAGAGATGCCCTAACCATCCACTGGGGACACCGGAAGGAAGTTGTCCCTATGCGAGAGTTTCGGAAGTTGGTCTCAAGCCAGGGGAAGTCAATAAGCTGGTCCGCAGGCGTCCACGGGTTCGCACACCACGTTGGCCCAGGCAACGTGGCGGAACTTGGGCTTACAAGCTTCTACGCCACCCATCTCTCGCCGGCAAACCTGGTTTACCTGTTGGCCGGTGACCGGCGGTACGGTCTCTCCCTGGAAGATCCCCAGCGGTTCGAGCGCTACCTGGAGACCTGCCTCGGTCTTGGCCCCCTCTCGTGGCAGGACGCCCGGATAGAAGAGGGCCGCCTGGTCCACCTCCCTTTTTGGCGAGACACCTGGGCCCTGGCCATGCTGGTGGGGGCCTTTCTGATCAACCTGGCCCTTTTCGCCTACCTGAGCTACCACTACCCGCAAATCCCCAGTTTTCTGGCGCTCCACTTCGCCCCCAGCGGCCAGGTGGACCGGATAGGCTTGAAGCTGGAGGTATTTAAGTTGCCCGGTATAGCCCTGGTGGTTTTGGGGGGAAACGGACTCATGGGCATTCTCCTGCATGTGAAGGAGCGCTATATGGCCTATCTGACCCTGGTAGTAGCCCTTCTGGTGCAAATGCTCTTTTGGGTTGCGGCTGTACGGATCGCTGGGTAAAGGTATTTCCGAGTTTGTTTGAAAGCGGATAGGCAGGGCTTTCTAGCCCTACACGCTATAATATTGATAGGCAGGGTTTTCCAACCCTGCGCCCGGCCCTGGAAAGGGCCTGCTATCCACCTTGATAGGGGTTGAGCTTATCCTTCGGCCAGATCTTGTTTCCGGACAGGCTTTTCAACCGTTTCTTTGGCCAGTAAACCAAAGAACACAGTAATCAGCAGGATCAGGGCGGCGTTGGAGTAGAGCGCCCAGGCATAGCTGGTCGAGTCAGCTACAAAACCCAACACCACCGGTCCGATCATCAGTCCGACGTCACAGAAGGTGCGATAGAGCCCGCTGGCAACCCCGTGGCTGCCCTCTCGGGAAATATCCGAGGCAAAGGCCATCGGGGCCGCTCCCCCGATTCCTCGTCCTACCCCGTAGATAGCCGAGGCGCCAAGAAATAGGGCATAACTGTCGCCCAAGGCAAAGAGAACCACACCTGCGGCCATCACTACAAAAGCTGGAACAATTACCACCTTCCTCCCAAAACGGTCAGATAACGCTCCCCCGAAGAAAAGTACCGCGAAATCAACCAGGCTGATCAACGTCATGGCAAATCCAATCTGGGCCTCACTCAAACCGAGGACGTTGTAGCCCAGCAAGGGGGCGATTGTTTGGCGGCTTCCGGTGTGAGTGAAGTGTAGGCCAAACCCAACCAAGCCCACCAGCAGGAAGTTGACGTTTAACAGGAGAGGGCGCAGATTTCCGCCTCCGGCAACCTCAACTGTAGGATGTTCGCCGGTTCCCAGTGT
Organism: Dehalococcoidia bacterium; assembly: GCA_030691805.1. Classification (GTDB taxonomy): domain Bacteria; phylum Chloroflexota; class Dehalococcoidia; order JAUYDP01; family JAUYDP01; genus JAUYDP01. The sequence goes on from JAUYDP010000336.1 coordinate 8,786, forward strand.
TTCATGACGCTTTGCTGGCCGGGTCTCCGGAATTCGCCAGAAGGCCCAGACGGTGGCGACCACGCCTAAAAAGGCTGAGAAGTAAAAGGGTGCACGCAGACCGTAGCCCTGGGCCACCAGACCCCCGAAAGTAGGGCCGATGCCGGTGCCCAGGAGCAGCGTACCCTGATAGAGGCTGAAGGTGCGACCCCGATCCTCTTTAGTAGATATGTCCATCAGGACGGTCATGGCGGCGGTGGTGTACAGCGCCGAGCCAAGCCCCTGGATGAACCGGAAGAGGATCAGCAGCCAGAAGTCGGACGCCAGTCCGCATAACAGCGATGCCACAGCGAAGACCGCCGGCCCGGCAATGATAAAGGGGCGACGCCCGAAACGCTCCGACCAATGCCCTGAGGGTAGGTCCATGAAGACACGGGCCAACCCAAAAGAGGCAACCACCATTCCCACCATGGCAGAGGTCACGCCAAAGGACTGGGCATAAAGTGGCAGGACCGGCACCATTATGCTCATTCCCATAAGCACGATTACCATGACCGTGCTTATGACAATGAGGACCTCCCGGCGCCGGTTGGAAGCGGCAGGCGCGAGATTCACGGTGTATTTCGCCTCCACCAAAGGATATCGAGATGAAGCCCTAGTTTTTTAATACCGCGCAAGTTCCGGAGACCGCTGCAGGTGACAACTTTTCGCTATTGAATATTCGATCTGACGGCTCTAGAAAGGACCGCCTATTTCTTGATACCGAAATTGGGCCGGTAAGGAGTAGATAGGGGCGGTTCATGAACCGCCCCTACGAACTGATTGAAGCACAAGCATGACTCGAAAGACCTGCCCGTCCTCAGAAAAAACGCAATGATGTATAGGCTGGGCCCCACTCGCCGCCCAAAGTGTAATGCGTTTCGGGGGCGCACCGCTTCATGCGGCGGTGCACCCCCAAATCAGCCTATGCGGTGACCCGCATCACTCTCAGTTCTTCACAAACTCTATCGTGGCGATCTGATGGCCTGCGGTGGAGCAGTCAGTGTTTGTAGTATCAACCGTCACGATCTCGGAAGTCGGCCCGCCTTCATTGTTCCTGGCAAAAAGGTTCAAATGTAAGGCGAACGGCTCGCCCCTTAGCCAGAAATTAGTCCATCCTGGACCCTGATTGGTAGAGCCGGTTGGAACCGAATCCGACCTCCACTCCACGCCATCTGTCTCCACCCGGAATCCAACCCCGTCAACCGGGTTGCCATTTCTGTCCTTGACTAGTATGTTCAGTTGGGTGAGAGTGCAACTGGGCGCCCAGGAGATGGACTTGTAGCTATAAGGGTACAAAGGAGTAGGCGTCACTATAGGGGCAAGCTGCTGGAATTGAATAAGCGCAACCTGGTGTCCCTCCCTACCCGGCTCACAGGGCCCCGTGTCCGTAGCCAGCCATACGGTGTCCGAGAGCCGGTTGCCGTATCCGTCAATCGCCCAGACCTTCCAGGTGCCTCCCACAGGCTCTGCTCTCAGGAAGAAATCCGTCCAGCCCGTGTCATATCCTTCTGAGCCGGTCTTGCGGGACGTGGCCATCCAGGTGGCGTCCTCCGACTCGATATGGAGAAGGATGCCGTCCAGGGCTATAGCATTTTGGTCCAGGACCTTGACCTTGATCTGGCTCATGCCGCAGTTGGGCTCCCATGTTATACCGGCGTTGGCGAACGGAAGCGACGGAGCCGCCGCAGGCGCCGGCGCGGTAACCGGAGCCGTGGTGGTTGCCGGCAACGGCGTAGTGACAGCGACCGGCGCCGGAACGCCCTTCACGAAGACGACGGTGGCCACCTGGTGACCTGTGCCGGTTGGCTCACAGCTCTTTTGGTCGGTGACGACGTTAATGGTTTCAGACACCTGATTTCCGGCGTCATCTATAACCCAGACATACCATGGTTCATCCACCGGGTCTGTACGTAACACTACATTGGTCCAGCCGGGGTCTCGTCCCTCCTGTCCTGTTGGAACCGAGATAGCGGACCAGGCCCCGGTTGACGCCACAACCACACGCACGTTGTTAATAAAAGCGCCCTTATCATCCCTGACATATACCTTAATCTGTACGAGGCCGCAATTAGGCTCCCAGGTTATACCCTGTAGGTTGTATTGGAACAGGCTGGCCGCAGGGGGCGGGGTAGCAGTGGGGACAGGGGTAGACGGCGGCGGGGCGCCGGGAACGGCCTCAGTAGCAGCAGCCTCAAAAGGCACCAGCCCCGCCTCCTTGGCAATATCCCCACCATTGACGATGGTCACCTCTCCTGCCTTTGCCCAGGGCATATCCACCTTCCATTGCTGGATGACATCCCGCTGGTTGCGGATCACATAAGCGGGGCCTATATCTTGCACCCGAGAAGTGGGAAGGCCATGGGTCCGTATTGGGTCGGCGCTGGCCATGTAGACGGCCTTTATCGCAGGGTTAGCATCGAGCAAGGCCAGCCGCTCTGCCGTAATTTGATCCAAGGGCTTACCCACCTCGTCGAAGATGGCGGGCCTAGGAATGGAGCGGACCGTTGCAAGCCAGTCGTCCCTGCCCAATGCGCTAAGCTCGTCAAAGACGTTCAGATAATAGAGACCACTTGGTTGCCATTGCAGAACGTATTTTTGAGCAGCCTGGCTTATGAAACCTTTGTAAAGAAA
>JAUYDP010000348.1 GCA_030691805.1 Dehalococcoidia bacterium
GAGTACGCCCAGATAGCCGGGGTTGCATCGGACGAGGATGGGGAAGAGGATGCGCCATCCGGCCGGGGGTATGGGGGTGTCCCCCAACAACAGCTTTCTCTTGGGGTGGAGCCGGAGGGGTCGGTGCCCCCTGAGGGGAAATACTCCAGGTATTAAGGGGGGAACGCAAATGAGCCGCATACGATTATCACGAAGGGATTTCCTAAAAGCCCTGGGGGCCGCAGGGGCGTTAAGCCTGGGGGTAGGGTCCATTGGGGCCACCCAAGTTCTAGGCAAAGGCTCGACCCGAGGAGCCTGGGATGAGATGCCTCGCCTGATCCCCACGGTATGTGGAATGTGCGATGCCCGGTGCGGCGTCCTGGCCTACGTTGTGGGCGACCGGCTATATAAGCTGGAGGGCAACTTCCGCCATTCCCAGAGCCAGGGCAAGATCTGCGCTCGGGGGAGCGCAGGGGTGAAGCTTCTATACGACCCAGACCGCCTCAAGTATCCACTCAAGCGGGTGGGTGAAGGGCTTTTCGATAGGATCTCGTGGGACCAGGCCTTCCGAGAGATAGGCGATAAGCTGGCGGCAATAAAGGACCAGAATGGGCCCCAAGCCCTGGCCTGGGCCTTTCATCCGGACCTGTCTGAGCTGTGGGACCGGCGTTTTATGGCCGCCTTCGGCTCACCCAATATTTTCACCCAGGCCACCCTGGGCCGGGCCTCGGCGCAGGCTGCGTCCCGCTTGACTCTGGGATGGGAGCCGGTATCAGACCTAAAGAATGCCCGTTATATTCTGCTCTTCGGGCGCAATTATGCTGAGAGCATGTACTACGTCGCCGCAACCAACGCCCTTATGCAGGCCAAGGAAAAAGGCTCCAGGATCGTGGTGGTGGATCCTCGCTTATCCCGCATGGCATCCCAGGCTCACGAATGGATCCCTATACGCCCCGGGACCGATGGGGCCATGCTGCTGGCGATGATGAACGTCCTTGTGGCAGAGGGTCTTTACGACGCGCCTTTCATTGAAGCGAACACCGTGGGTTTCCAGGAGCTTCGGGACTTTCTGGCCGACAAGACCCCGGCCTGGGCCTCGTCTATCTGTGATGTGCCGGCGGAGACCATCCGTCGAACGGCCCAGGAGATGGCCGCCGCTCGGCCCTCTGCGCTAGTGGACATGGGTCTTCGCGGGGCCTGGGGAGCTACCCACGCTAACAGCTTTCAGACCGCACGGGCCGCCCTGGCCCTGAATGCCCTTTTAGGCAACTATGGAGCAAAGGGGGGACTGCTTCCACCTCCGCCAAATCCCCTGGGCCGCTTGCAACTTCCCGCCACTCCGCCGCTACAAGCCACCCGGGCCGATGGGGCAGGTGGCGAGCAGTACCCCCTTGCCTCAACAGCGGACGGCATCTACCAGATGCTGCCGGAGATAATCCTTACGAGCGAGCCATATCCCATTAGGGCCCTCATCGCTAATCACACCAATCCCGCCCGTTCCCTCCCAAACACCTCAAAGGCGATGAGGGCCCTGAGCGGGCTGGACCTTCTGGTGGCAATAGATACCCACCTGACGGACACGGGAGAGCTGGCCCATTATATTCTGCCGGAGTCCACCTATCTGGAGCGGCTGGACCCTCCTTCCGCCTCGAAGTATCTGTTGCAAGAGGTGGCCCTGCGCCAGCCGGTGGTCAAGGCCCTTTACGACACGAAGCCCGCCTACGAGATAATCGCCGGTCTGGCCGGAGCGCTAGGGATGGGAGATCAATTCGCCTTCACCATCGAGGATGTGATACGCGAGAGCTTGAGGCCTTTGGGCATGGACCTGGCCAGTATAAGCCGGGACGGCCTCTGGCGGGAGGCCAAAGACCCGTCTTACGGCCAGCCAGCGTTCCCTACGCCCAGCGGCCGCATAGAGCTTTACAGCCGCAGGCTAGAGGAGTCCGGCTATGATGCCCTGCCGGTCTTCTCTCTGCCCATAGCTCTTCCCAGAGAGCAGGACGCCTTCCGCCTGGTGCAGGGACGGGACTCCGCTCATACCGGCACGGCCACCCAGAACAACGCCTATCTACACGCTCTCAGCCCGGAGAACAAACTCTGGATCGGGGCCACCAGGGCCGCTCGCCTCGGCATCAAGACGGGTGACTGGCTTACAGTCTCTTCCGCTGCCGGGGAGGTGCGCATCCAGGCGCACGTTACTCATGGTATCCACGCAGAGGCTGTTTTTATGGTCCACGGATTCGGCCACAACGTCAGGGCACAGCGACTCGCTTACCATAAAGGTGTAAACGACAACACCCTGATATCCGATGCCAGGGAGCCTGTGGCCGGAGGCGCAGCGACAGGGGAGACGATTGTGCGGGTTAGGAGGGTGAGATGAGTGGTTTTTCCTTCTTCATCAGGGGGAGGTGAATTATGGCCAGATATGGACTGGTAGTTGACCTGACGAAATGTGTGGGCTGCTCCTCCTGCACGGTGGCATGCCAGGCGCAATGGGAGCTTGAACCGGAGGAGCGCTGGCTGAGGTTGGAAATTCAGGAAGAAGGCTCCTATCCCGCAGTAAGCCAGCGGTTCACCACAGTCCAGTGTATGCACTGCGACGATGCGCCTTGCGTGCGGGTCTGCCCGACGGGCGCCAATTATAAGCGCAAGGACGGCCTGGTCTTAATCCACGAGGCGCGCTGTATAGGGTGCAAGTACTGTGTCGTGGCCTGTCCTTACCAGGCCCGGGTATTCAACGAAGAGCGGGGCATCCCTGGAAAGTGCCGTTTGTGCGACGTGCGCATCCAGAAGGGGGTCCTTCCGGCCTGCGTGCTGGCCTGCCCGGCGGGGGCCCGCTATTTCGGCGACCTGGACGACCCCAACAGCGAGGTCTCCCGCCTGATCGTGATCAAGAAGGCCAAACAGATCCGGCCCGACCTGCGGACTGGGCCGAATATCTATTACGTGAGGTGAGGCCATGACCTGGGGATTGCCGATTGCCATATACCTCTTCCTGGCTGGCGCCGGGGCCGGCGCCTTTCTCTGCGCCATGGGAGCGGAGGTCTACTCCCGGCGCACCTTCCGCCCCCTGGTCCACTCCGGCACCATCATCTCGGGGCCCATGGTGGCCCTGGGTATGCCCTTTCTCATCTACGACCTGGGCATCGGCAGGCAGGAGCCCTGGCGCATCTTCTTCCTCTTCTTCGGGAACCCCGGCTCCATCATGACCTGGGGCACCTGGATCATCAGCGCCTTCGTGACGGTGGCCATGACCCTGGCCTTCATGGAGTTGGACTTCGACGAGCGGTGGCCCTGGCTGGAAAAGCGGCGTGCCCATCACCCGCTACTCTACCGGCGCCTTACCTTCCTAAAAGATCTTATGACGCCCATTCACCTCGCTATAGAGCCCTACCGAGGTCGCCTGCTGGTGACTGGGACCATCCTGGCCCTTGCCACGACCGTCTATACCGGCCTTCTTATTGGAATACTTAATTCGGTGCCGCTCTGGAACTCGGCCATATTGCCGGTCCTGTTTATGGACTCAGCGCTCTCCACCGGCTTGGCCGCTGCGGTCATCTACGCCGTGGTCCAGCCCATTGAGGAGCGCCGGCTCCTGGCCCATCACTTCTTCTCGCTGAACCAGATACACGCACTGATGATAGTAGTTGAAGTGCTATTCATCTTTTCGTGGCTGCTGCTGGCGGCCAACTCCTCCACGGCGGCCAGCCAGTCCATCCATCTCCTGATGTTCGGGGACCTGGCGCCTCTCTTCTGGATAGGAATCGCCTTCTTCGGGATTATGGACCCGATGATCATATACATCTATGAAGTTGTCCTGGGCAAGCCACTGATGGCCTACGGCATGATCGTCTCCGACGGCAGCGTCCTGGTGGGAGGCTTCATCCTTCGCTACCTGGCTCTGGCTGCGGCGGTTCCGGTGGTGCTGTTTTGAGTTCAATGGTGGTTCAGTGGTTGTTCAGGAGTGATTCGATGATGGTTCGATGGTGCTTCGCGGGGGTAATAAGGGGTGTCCCCCAGCCATGCAGAGCGGGGGTCATAGGGGGTGTCCCCCTATTCTCAAATCCTTTCCCCCCTCTTAGGGGGCGTGAGGGTCATCACGAAAGGACTCAGCCATGAACGGTGAGAGCGGAATCTGGCGGAGATTAAAAGACAGCCTGGGTGAGTTCCTCCACAAGCCTATAGCGCGCCACACCGGGGCCAGTCGTTGGGCGCTCTTGGGAACTACGGGGTTCGTCGCCATCGTCTTTCTGGGGGCGGGCCTTCTAGCCTTGGGGGCGCTGGCCTCCGGGGTTGGGGTAACGGTCTCATCTAACCCCAAGTTCTGCGACTCCTGCCACGAGGTCTTGCCGGCCTATGAGCAATGGCGGGTTTCCAGCCACAAATCGGTCAACTGCCTGAGCTGCCACACCGACGGGGGGCTGCCGGGGTATATTAAAATAAACGTGGAGGGTCTGCGGAACCTGGCCACCCACGGTTCCGGCTTCACCGAGCTGCCGTCCGAGGCCCGTATAAACAGCGCTTCCTGCCTCCAGTGCCATCCCCGGAGCGGGTTGCCGGAGACCATGCCGCAGGCCGCCCTGCGGATATCCCACAGCTCTCATAAGGACCTGAACTGCACCACTTGCCACGCCCGGCTGGTACATCCCATTTTCTTCGAGGCGCCTCCGCTGGCCCTGGCCCAAGGGGATGCCCACGGGCAAAAGGAATGCGCGGTCTGCCACCCTAGCCCCGCCCCGACTTACCTACACGGGGCTGCTGAGGTGGCCTGTTCGAGCTGCCACTCCGGCAATATTCCAAACCACGACCTGGCCATCCGGCGCAATACGCCGCTCAGGGAGGCTTGCGTGGAATGCCACGCCCAGCAGCGGGTGAGCCAGCCCGAGTCCTGCCAGACTTGCCACGTTAGCCCCCACGGCTTCGACCAGAACTGCGGCCAGTGCCACTCCTCGACGGAGCGCTGGGGCCTTCGTTCATTCGTACATCCCGCGACGATCACTGGAGCCCATAATCAGCTCCAGTGTACCCAATGCCACGCTGTTGCCCAGATATCCAGCGGGCGGAACCTGGCTCCGGGGAACTACCTCTGCGGCTCTTGCCACGCCCCAAAGCACCCGCCCATGGACAACAACTGCGCCAAGTGTCACGGCGCCACGGCGTGGAAGCCACTGAAGGGAC
>JAUYDP010000444.1 GCA_030691805.1 Dehalococcoidia bacterium
ATCCAACCGTGATCCGCGGCGCCGACCGGCCCTGGAAAGGGCCTGCTATCCAACAACACGAAGGCAAGGGACCCGGATAGGCGGGGCTTTCCAGCCCCGCCGGAAGCGATCACGGTTAAGTGGGGTCGTACCCCTACCGGCCGGTGCCCACAATTATTGCCCATAGTCCGGAACATGGAAAGACAGACGCTGAGATAACTGCATAGAGGGCTAGGAGGAGACAATGGTCAAGTACGACATCATAATCATTGGGGCCGGGCCCAATGGGCTGACCGCGGGGGCCTATCTGGCTAAGCAAGGGCTGAAGGTGCTGATCCTGGAACGGAAGCTGGAGGCTGGTGGTGGACTGGCCACCGAAGAGGTGACGCTACCGGGCTTTTTGCACAACACCCACTCCATATACCATATGATGGTAGACTATGCGCCTGCCTACAAGGACCTGGCGCTGGACAATAGCCACTACAAAGTTCGGTACGTTTATCCTTCCCTCCAGTTCGCCCTACCTTTACGGGATAGTAGAGCAGTCTGTCTCTACACCGATGTAGAGCAGACCTGCAAGTCCCTGGCGCAGTTCTCAAAGCATGATGCTGACTCCTACCGGGATATGCACCGACGCTTCAAGGAGTACATGGAAGCCTTCCTGGCCCCGGCTACCTACGTTCCCCCCATATCGGCACTGGAGCAGGCGGCCAAGCTGGACGATAGTGAACTAGGAAGGGAGATAACCGCTTACTCTGAGAAAAGCCCCAAGCAGATAGTAGACGAGCTCTTCGAGGACGAGCATGTTAGAACCCTGATGCTCTATACGGCCTGCCATTGGGGCCTGGAGTACGATATAGAAGGCGTGGGCTACCTGGCCGTGCTCTACCTAAACCGGGCAACCAACTACCGGCTATGTGTGGGCGGCTCTCACATGCTGTCCCAGGGGCTTAATAAAGTGCTGATCGAGAATGGCGGCATGGTATGGGGCAGCCAGCGTATCAAGCGTATCCTGGTCGAGGGAGGGGTAGCCAGGGGAGTAGAGTTGGAGGACGGCAGGATGGTGGAGGCGGGGAAGGCGATCATCAGCACCATAGATCCTCACCAGACCTTTCTCAAATTGGTGGGCGAGGACAAGCTAGAAAATGACTTCGTGGACCGCCTAAACGATTGGAAATGGGAAAGCTGGAGCCTCTTTGAGGCCCATCTGGCGCTGGAGGCGGCGCCCCAGTTCACTCATCCGGAGACGGCGGGGGCATTCGTCCACGTGATGGGATATGAGACTACCCAGGACTTGATTAACCACTGGGACGCGATAAAAAGGGGAGAGCTGGTGGCAGGGGCGGGCTTCAACGCCTGCTTCCCCAGCATCCATGACCCCAGCCAGGCCCCACCGGGGAAGTATACCGCCCTGATATCCCAGATGGCTCCCTACAACCTTAAAGAGGGGACGCAGAAGTGGTACGGCCTCAAGTTCAAGGAGGAGCAAGCGGAACGCTGCCTGGATGTCATGCAGCGCTATATTCCGAACGTAAGGGATGCCTTGCTCTGGAAGTCCATGACTACACCCCTGGACATACAGAACAAGTTCCTGGATATGGTACAGGGTTCTATCAAGCAGGGGGCCTACCACCCCTTCCAGATGGGTTACTTGCGTCCCAACGAGCAATGTTCCCAGAACCGGACGCCGATCAAAAACCTCTACCTGGGCGGGGCAAGCTGTCACCCTGGAGGCCTCGTCCTCCTTGGACCGGGCTATGTAGCGGCCGGTAGTGTGGTGGAGGACCTTGGCCAGGAGAGGTGGTGGAAGGAGCCAGAAACCGTGACCGTGGCCCGCCAGGCGGGCCTCCTCTAGGCGGTTACTGTGGAAGCGAATGTATTTTCCTTTATGTGCAAGACCAAGGTCGTGCACGGGCCGGGGAGTGTGGCCCTGGTGGGCGAGGAGGCGGCCCGCTTGGGCGTCCACCGTGCCCTGCTGGTTACCGACCGGGGCATCCTAAAAGCGGGGCTTTTGCAAATGGTTTGGGAGTCGCTGGCTGCCCACAATGTGGCCTGGGAGGTATTCGACCAGGTCGAAGAAGACGCAGAAGTAGAGACCATGCATTTGGGGGCCTTGCGGGCCAGGGAAACGGGATGCGACGGGGTGATCGTGGTTGGGGGCGGAAGCCCTATCTGCGCTGGCAAGGGAATCGCGCTTGAGGCTACTAACGGCAAGAAGGTGAGAGAATTCGAGGGCCGGAACCAATACCGGGTCCCGCCCTTGCCGGTAGTCTGCATATCTACCACGGCCGGGTCTGGCAGCGACGTTTCGGCAGCATTCGTGGTACACGATGCTGCCCAAGAGCGGGTTTACGCCGTGGGCGGCGACCACGTCCAGCCTCCTGTATCAATCCTGGACCCGCTATTACTGCGTACCTGCCCTCCTCTGCAGATGGTGCTTTCGGGGTTAGACGCTCTGACCCATGCGGTGGAGGCCCTTTGGACTAAGAAAGGCACCCCCCTTACAGATGCTATTGCTTATGAAGCCATCCGGCTCATCGCGGGCAACCTGAAGCGGGCCGCCTTCACCGATGATCTGGAGTCCAAAAACTACCAGTTACTGGCCAGTACTATGGCCAACATGGCTTGCGGCAATGCCAGCCTGGGGTTGGTGCACGGCATGACCATGTATTATCGCCTTAAGCTACCCCACGGATATCAGAACGGTGTCCTTCTGCCCTATGTTATGGAATTCAACCTCCCCGCCTGCGAGGAGAATCTGGCACGAATGGCCGTGGTGCTGGGTGAGCCGTCCGGCGGCAAAAGCCCCCGCCAACTGGCCAGAGACGCCCTGCGCCATTTGAAGGAGCTATATTTGGATCTGGGCTTTCCGCAGAAGTTCGACCAGAATGAGTTCCTGGCTCAGGAAATTCCCCAGATGGTGGAAACGGCCCTGGGGAACGGGTTCATCCAGGATAATATCCGGAAGTCCACGGAGAAAGACCTGACGGCATTGTACGAAGCCTCCCTTAGGGGATGGGACCTGGACTAATGGTCTGTTACGGTCCTTCTGATTCGTTTACTGTCTTACGGGCGCACGGCCGTGCGCCCCTACCCGGCCTTCGAATCTTGGTTGACACGCCACTAACCCCTGGCCCTCCCAGCCAGGGTTAAGATAGTCGAATAGTCGGCCCACGGTTGTAAAAGTGTAAAATGCGAGGACAAGAGGAGGACAAGATGAACGGTATTGGTAAAATGGCAGTGGCTCTGCTAGTTCTGGTAGCGGTGGCCCTGGCGGCCTGCGCTCCCGCGGCGACCCCCACGCCCGCCCCTACCAAGGCCCCGGCGGCGGCCGCGGCCACACCTACCGCGGCGCCCAAGCCTGCCGCGGCTGCCACTGAGGCGCCCAAGCCCCCGGCGGCTACCCCCGCCCCTTCGGCCAAGGAGGTCATGGATGCCTTAGTGGCCGCCGCCAAGAAAGAGGGGAAGGTCACGGTCTACACCTCAGCCATGGCTCCGGACACCACACGTGCATTGAGCGATGCCTTCAAGGCCGCCTACGGTATCACGGCCGAGTGGGTGGTAACCAGGGGCGCGGAGAGTCTGGAGAGGGTGAAGACCGAACAGGCCACCAAGGCCTACGTGGCCGACGTCATCTTCGCTGGGCCGGGGGTCTGGCCGGGCTTCAAGGAGGGCAAGTTCGTCGTGCCCGTAGACCTACCGGTGGCCGCCGAGACTGGGGTTTGGCGCCTGGCGCCCTACGACTTCGACTCCAAGGACAAGATAATCATCATGGGAAACACCCTGGCCAGTCCTGGGGGCTTCAGCATGGCCATCAACACCAAATTGGTGCCCCCGGACAAGGAGCCCAAGTCCTGGCTGGATATCCTGGACCCCTACTGGAAGGGCAAGATGATCATGGATGATCCCACCGTGCCGGGGCCAGGCTCGGACCTGTTTACAATTTGGCGGGCCAAGGGAGTCGTGCCCAAAGACTTCTTCGACAAACTGTCAACCCAGAACGTCAAGATCTTCCGCGGATATGCTGAGCAAGCGGATATGGTGGCCAAGGGGGAGTTTGCCCTGGGCATAGTGGCGTACAACCTGTACGCCGTCCCCCACATCCAGGCAGGGCTGCCCATCAAGATACTCTGGCCGAAAGAGGGGATTTATACCCCGCCGCTGGCCCTGATGCAGGTGGTCAATGCCCCCCATCCCAACGCGGGGAAGCTGCTCATGAACTGGCTGCTGACCAAGGATGCTCAGACCGTCATGCACCAGTCGGAGAAGAGCCTCCCTCTGCGGACCGATGTGCCGGACTACACCCTGGACGTCTTGAAGATCCCGGCTGGCGTGACCACCGTCAAGCAGAACTACGATGAGATACTGCTGACGGTGAAGGAGCTGGAGCAAGGCCTGGCTGCGAAGCTCTTCAAGAAATAGTTGGGGGCCGGCGGACCAACATAGGGCTCGTTCGGCTGGGAGAAGGGAATCCATGGTCAAGGTAGAGGGCCTGGTCAAGCATTTCCAGGGCCACAGGGGAGACGTCCAGGCGGTTAACGGCGTCAGCTTCGAGGTCCCGGAGGGGAGCTTCTTCACCCTATTGGGACCCAGCGGCTGCGGGAAGAGCACCACCCTGCGCTGTCTGGCCGGCCTGGAGGACCCCGAAGACGGGGATATCTACATAGGGGAGAGGCTGGTCTACTCCAGGCGGCAGGGTCGTTCGGTTTCCGCTCACGACCGGGGCGTTGGGATGGTCTTCCAGTCATACGCCATCTGGCCGCATATGACGGTCTTCGAGAACGTGGCCTTCCCGTTACGGGCTGGCAAGAAGCGATATTCCGCCGCCAGCATACATGAGAAGGTAAAGCGGTCACTGGAGCAAGTAAAGCTGGGCGGTCTTGAGGACCGCCCAGCCCCCTACCTTAGCGGGGGCCAGCAACAGAGGCTAGCCGTGGCCAGAGCACTGGTGGCGGAGCCAAAGGTCCTCCTTCTCGATGAGCCCTTAAGCAACCTGGATGCCAGGCTGCGGGAGCATATGCGCCTGGAGCTGAGGGAGTTACAGCGGCGCCTGAATATAACCGCGATCTATGTCACTCATGACCAGGTGGAGGCACTGGCTCTTTCCGACGCCATCGCGGTCATGAATCAAGGGCAGATCGTACAGTTGGGCTCGCCCGCAGAGATCTATTCCAGCCCCAGAAACAGCTTTGTCGCCGACTTCTTTGGGTGGGGTAACATCATCGAAGCAGAAATATGTGAAGCGACGGCAGGGGGTCTCACCCTCGTCGCTACCTCCCAGGGGAACGTACAATGCTCCGTGCCTGATGGTTGGCGGCAGGGTGACAAGGTTCTTCTGGCGGCTAGGCCGGAAAACGTCCAGGTATTTCGGCCCCCAGCCCCGGATGAGGATAACCTCTGGGAAGGAGAGGTCCAGGCAGCAGCCTTTTTGGGCGATTCCCTAGACTGCCAGGTGGTCGTGGCTGGGCAGACGATACGCGTCAGAGCCCACCCCTCTCTAGGTCTTCGGCTGGGAGAGAAAGTGCATCTGCGTATTCCCCCTGAGTCGTGGGCCGTGCTGCCCCATCCATAGCCAACCTTTTGCTATACGTAGGGGCGGGTTTCAAACCCGCCCTACACCACCGGCCTGCGGCGTTTCCGCTCCCCAGTGACCCTGGCCGCAGGCCCTTGGGCATAGACCATAGGACGGCGTAAACTGTGGCCCAATCGGTACTACCAGTTGAACGCGCCACCAAGCGGCTGAGCCTGCCCCGGCTCGGCGGGGTGACCGCGCCAGCCACTGCTTTGGTGCTCCTGCTGGCGTTCCTGACGGTCTTTCCCTTGTCCATGATCCTGTATGGCAGTTTCGTTCAGGGGGGGCCACTTGCCAGGCCGGTGGTCCTGACCCTCCAGGGCTATCTCTCGACTTACACGGAACTTAGCTCGTACGCGCTCTTCGGGACCACCCTCTGGTTAACCGCCGTCCGAACCGCTCTAGTTATGGCGCTGGCGGTTTTCTTCTCCTGGGTAGTGGCTCGCACAGACACGCCTCTAAAACGTGTCCTTGAGCCATTAATGTGGCTGGTCTTCTTCATTCCTCCCCAATCTATGATATTCGCCTGGATTATTCTCCTCGCCCCAAAGACGGGGCTTATTAACGTGGCCTTGATGAACCTGCTGCGCCTGGAAGAACCCCCCTTCAGCATCTACTCTTACGGAGGAATTATATGGGTTTCCGTATTGCTATGGGCAGCTGTGGCCTTCGTCCTCATGGCCCCGGCCTTTAAGCGAATGGACCGGACCCTGGAGGAGGCCGCACGGATTTGCGGAGTGTCTATCCCCAAGGTTTTGCTGCGTATTACCCTGCCCCTGCTACGGCCGGCCATCCTTGGTGCTACTATCTTGATCTTTGTGCGACTGATGGGATCCTTTGAGATTGAGTTGTTCCTGGGGACTCCGGCCAACATCTACGTCTTCAGCACCAAGATCTACGACTACTTGAGCATGTATCCCGCCAATCACCCGGCGGCTATGGCTTTAAGCGTTGGAGTACAAGTTCTCACCTTTGCCCTGGTTTTTGTCCAGTGGCGGCTTGTAGGAGGCCGGGAGTATACTGTTATCACCGGGCGAGGCTACTCTGCTTCTTCCGTGAGACTGGGGCCCTGGAAGTATGTCACCCTGGCGGTGATGCTGACCTACATTGCCGTCGCAGTGCTGCTGCCCCTGGCTGCCTTGGTCGTGGGATCTTTCAGCAAAATCGTAGGTGTCTACCGGGCGGACCTGTTCACCCTCGCCAATTATCAGGATACGTTTCAGAACCCTGCAGTGTGGTCCTCGTTCCAGAATACCCTTCTTGTTAGTGTAGTGGCAGCAACCGTAGGCATGGTGCTGTATTCCCTCATCAGCTACACGGCTCTCAGAACCCGCTTTGCTGGCCGCTGGATACTGGATCTCTTCTCCTGGATTCCTTACGCCGTTCCGGGCATCGTCCTATCCCTGGGATTCCTGTGGGCCTTCGTAGGCTTCTTGCCCTTTGCCCAGGTTTTATACGGGAGCCTTTACCTCATGATTATGGTATCCATCATACGGGCCCTCCCACTGGGTGTACGTACCATGAACGGCAGCCTTATCCAGATAAGCCGCGAGCTGGAGGACTCTGCCAAGGTCCACGGCGCCTCCTGGCTCTACACCTTCCGACGGGTTATAGTTCCTCTGGTATCCCCAGCATTCGCCGCCGCCTGGATCCTCGTCTTTGTTTTTGTCTGGCGAGAGTTGGAGACCTTCATATTGCTCTACCTCCCTAAGTCCCGCCTGGTGCCGATTACCATGTTCGAGTACTGGCAGGGTGGCCGAGTTGGAAACGCGGTGGCCATTGGGGTTGTAGCCGTCGCCGTGGCCTTCGCCTGCTCGGTCATCGCCTGGCGGGTGGGCATGGGGAAGGAGTCAGGGATGGGCCTTTAGGTTTTTAATATAACATGGGCAGACCGCTTTGGGAGGCCGCGGGGTTGAGGAGAATTCGGATACAAGGAGAGGATTTGGATGCTAGCAATTGAGGAATTTCTGGAACTAGCCAGGTCCCGGAGGACGGTTCGTGGCTTTCTAAAGAAAGAAGTGCCTCGGGGGTATATCGAGAAGATACTGGAAGCGGCCCGCTGGGCCCCTTCGGGTGGCAACAGTCAGCCATGGGAGTTCGTGGTCGTCACGGACGCGGAGATGAGGCAACGCATCGTAGATCTATACGTCAAACAGATGCAGGACAAACGGGAGATGGAGATGGCGGTTCGGGGTACCACGGTCACGAGAGGCGAGCCTACCGGTTTCCGAAACGCCCCAGTTTTTATCCTTGTCCTTGGGGATGCCAGGGTTAACGATGCGTTTCCAATTCGGACAAACCTGGACAAGGGAGAGCAGCATTTCATTACCGGCCTGGCAAGCGCGACATTGATGATTCACCTGGCGGCCGCGAGTATGGGTCTGGGGTCCCAGTGGGTGAGCGACAGCGCCTCACCCTATATGGCTACTATCCTAAAGTCCTGGTTGGGCATCCCACAGCACCTGAAGGTCTATGATCTGGTCCCGGTCGGCTACCCCGTTAAGCAGCCCCTGGCCCCGCCCCGACGGACGGTGGAGGAAATAACCCACTGGGAGCACTACGCCCCTGATAGGGTTCGCGGCGACGCAGATATTAATAATTTTCTGATGGAACAGACCAGGCTCGGTAATTGGGGACGGCAAAAACAGCCCGAATAATGTGCAGGTATACTCGGATGTCGTATGACAATAGAAATAGCGATTATCCTGTGGCTTTTTAGGTTTTCTTAACGATTAAAGACCTTCACGCATCGCACAGGAAAGCGCTATACTATGCGCATAGGAGGTGACGGCTATTTACAACGCGAACGAGTTGGTCCGTGCTCTAGCGCGAAGCCCGCGCCGGGAGATGCCGAGCAGGTGCGTAGTCTGCGGCCTACCGATTGTCGGCACGGCTTGAGTGTAGTATTGAGACTTAGCGTGTAGCACCGAGGCGGCCTAGGAGCGCCGCCAGACAGCCGGCTATGCCGAGAAGGCCAGCGGATGAGTACGAAGCCAGCAATACACTTCAGCAGACACAGCCGTAACCGAATGCGGTTCTGGCGTGTAACCCAAAATGACGTCATCGCTGTTCTGAACGACCCCGATCAGGTGACGCCCAGCCGCAAGGGAAGGCAAAATGCATGGAAGCGTACCGTTAAGCAGTGGATGCGAGTGACCTACATCAGCGAAGGGGCACGGACGGTAGTTGTCACCGTCACGATAAGGCCACGCGGACCGGAAGGGAGATGACCATGAGGATTACTTACGATCCCGAAGTGGATGCGCTATATATCGAGTTGCGGAAGGCTAGGCCAGTTGGCAGCATTGACCTGGAGGACGGAGTGACTGCCGACCTGGATGCCGAAGGGCACGTTATCGGTCTCGAGGTGCTAGATGCCAGTGAGCGCATGGGCGCTGACCCATTGGCAAGCCTCGCTATCGAGAGGCTGCCGCTAACACTCAAAGAGAGCGCGTAGAACCCCTCCTGGGTGGAACAGTCTGCCGAATAAATTCGGCGTTAGGCTGGGGTAACGCCGAATTTATTCGGCAGACCGATCCTACTCCGATTCCGGCCATGTAAGTGTCCGGAGCGCCTCGGCTGATAGACTTAAATGAACCGACTTCGAATAATGGCGCCGCTAATGGAAGCTCGGGACTGGGCGAGGGCTGACCGCTGAAAGCTGACGGCTGTTCTCATTGACATATTCCAAACCCCTATGCTAGACTAGCGTCTGTAAAACCGTCTGCCTGGAATTATTAACCTGTGCCTGGCCTCGGCCAGTTCGAATTCTTGGAAGTCGCCTCCCAAAAGGGGCGGCCTTCTTTTGTAAGCTTCAAAAGGGGATTTATGCGGTGGACTTCGACCTGACCCCGGAGCAGCAAGCCCTTAGACAGCTTGCCCGGGATTTCGCCCAGAAGGAGATAGCCCCAGTCGCCGCCCTTTACGATGAGAGGGAAGAGTTCCCTCTTCCTGTGTATCAGAAACTGGGCGAGATTGGTATTCTGGGCATGGTGTTTCCGGAGCAATACGGAGGGGGCGGCGCCGACCTGGTGTCGCTGGCGGTGGTTACGGAGGAGTTGAGTGTGGTGGACGTCCCCGTCGGCGTTAGCGAGTCCGTGAACGGAATGGTTGGCTCCATCATTACCTTCTTCGGGAACCAGCAACAAAAAGACCAGTGGCTTCCTCCTCTCGCTAAAGGGCGCATGCTGTGTTCTTTCGGGCTTACGGAACCGGGAGCCGGCTCCGACGCCATGGCCATCTCCACCCGAGCCAGCCTGGAGGACGGCCAATGGGTTATTAACGGGACCAAGTGTTTTATCACCCATGCCGGCACGCCGATAAGCGGCCTTATCATCATCGCTGTCGTAACAGGAGAATCCAAGTCCCGCAAGGAATTAAGCTGTATTATCGTCCCCAAAGGAACACCTGGATACAACATTGGAGCACCATATCGGAAGGTCGGTTGGCGGTCTTCCGACACGCGTGAACTGTCATTTTTAGATTGCCGCGTGCCGGAGGAAAACCTAATAGGTAAACGCGGGAAGGGCTTCCACCAGTTTATGGCGGTCCTGGATTGGGGGCGCATTGGAATAGGAGCGGTGGCCGTGGGCCTGGCAAGAGGATGTCTCGATCAATCTCTCAAGTATGCACAGCAGCGAGTGCAATTTGGCGTGCCAATCAGTAAGCACCAGGCCATACAGTTCAAGCTGGCCGAGATGGCGACCAATGTGGAGGCCGCCCGTCTGATGGTACTTCGGGCCGCTCATCTCCAAACTCTGGGGCGTCCCTTTGGAAAGGAAGCGTCCATGGCCAAGCTCTTCGCCTCCGAGATAGCGGTGCGGGCAGCCGAGGAAGGGGTCCAGATCCACGGAGGCTACGGCTACATAGAGGAGTATCCCATCGCCAGGTATTACCGTAACTCCAAGATATTGACTATTGGGGAGGGCACCTCGGAGGTGCAGAAGATGATTATCGCCCGCCAGTTGGGTTGTTGACATAACTTGACATAAATAAGGAGGAAGACTTTGAACATCGTGGCATGCATCAAGCAGGTGCCGGATACCGCGGCTGAGAAGAAGCTGAACGCCGACCTGCGCCTGGAAAGGACCGGCATCGAGAACATTCCCAACCCCTTCGATGAATATGCCATCGAAGAAGCGCTTCGCACCAAAGAGGCGAATGGAGGCACGGTGACGGCCCTCTGTATGGGCCCCGACGGAGCCAAGGAGGCCCTTCGTAAGGCTATCGCCATGGGGGTCGAGAAGGCCGTATTGGTAACCGACCCAAAGCTGGCCGGTTCGGACGCCTGGGCCACTGCCTACGTCCTGAGCCAGGCCTTGAAGAAAATGGAGTACGATATCATCTTCTGCGGCATGCAGAGCACGGACGCCACTACCGCTCTGGTCCCCTCTGCCCTGGCCGAGTTCCTTGGGATACCTCAGCACACTTATACCGGCAAATTAGGGATAGGTGAGGGCCAGATCGTCAGCCAGCGCCAGACCGAGAGCGGCTACGACGAAGTGACCAGCGCCATGCCGGCCCTGGTGGGAGTGGTCAAGGGCATCAACGAGCCTCGCTATCCCTCCTTGAGAGGTATCATGCAGGCCAAAAGGACAGAGATCACCATCTGGTCCCTGGCGGACCTGGGCATTGACGCCTCGGAGGTAGGGGCCAGCGGAGCCAAAGAAAAGGTGCTCTCATTCAGTCCAAGGGAACCCCGCAAGGGAGGCCAGGTGATTCAGGACGAGGGAGACTCCGCCACTAAAGTGGTTGAGTTCCTTACCTTTAAGAAGGTACTATAGGCAGACATGTGCTTGATTGTGCTTGATTGTGCTTGGTCGTGCTTGGTCGTGCTTGGTCGTGCTTGCTCGTGCTTGATTGTGCCTGCAAGTGGAGAAACAAGCACCATAAAGCACTATTAAGCACTATAAAGCACTACCATCAGAAATACCAGAAGGAGACAAATCGGAAATGAGTGAGATTTGGGCATATATCGAACAAGATAAAGGCGAGCCTAAGAAGATTTCTCTGGAGATGGCGACGTTGGCCAAGCGGCTCGCGGACCAGTCGGGCGCCACTGCCGCCGCCGTCATCATTGGGCCGGGCGCCAGAGCGGCTGCCGAGAAGGTAGGGGCTTATGGAGTCACCAAGGCCTACGCCAAAGAAGACGCCAAGTACGGGGAATACGTAATCACCCCTCAAGCCCACCTACTGGCTAACCTGATCCGGGAAAAGAAGCCTTCCCTGGTCCTGGTCGGCTCGACGGCATCGGGACGAGACATCGCAGCCAGGACGGCGGCCAGGCTGAAGCTGGGTATTCTGGCTAACGTGGTGGACGTGGGACTCGAAGGAGGCAAGGCGCGGGTTGTCGCGCCAGCCTTTGGCGGCAACATCGAGGTATCAGCAGCCCTGGTCAACCAGGAGACCGAGATTATCACTGTCCGGCCCAACGCGGTCATGCCGGTGAAGGCTGCGGGCCAGGTCCAGATCGAGGATGTGTCCACCGACGTGGGCGCGGAGTCCCTTCTGGCTAAGATCACTGAGCGCGTGAGCCAGGAGACCGGCAAAATTCCCATCGAAGAGGCGCAGTTTATTGTGTCCGGAGGCCGGGGAGTGGGCGGGCCGGAGTCCTTCCAGATGCTCTATGACCTGGCCAACGCATTGGGCGGCGCCGTTGGGGCCTCCAGGGCGGCCGTTGACGCCGGCTGGATTGCCTACCCACACCAGGTGGGGCAGACCGGCAAGACGGTCAAGCCCGTCGTCTACATCGCCTGTGGCATCTCCGGCGCCATCCAGCACAAGGTGGGCATGCAGACCAGCGACGTGATAGTGGCCATAAACAAGAACGCCGATGCGCCTATCTTCCAATTCGCTGACTTCGGCGTGGTGGGTGACCTCTTCCAGATCGTGCCCAAGCTTACAGAAGAGGTCAAGAAGCGGAAGAAGTAGGGTTAGCCTTTTTCCTCTTCGGGAGATAATGCTAATTTCGATAGCAGCAAGCCGAGGGTTGGGCGGGTTCAACATTCCGTGCCCAACCCTCCTGTTCGTTTGGGCGTAGGCCATTTGATCCGCCACGAGGCTGACGTAG
>JAUYDP010000004.1 GCA_030691805.1 Dehalococcoidia bacterium
ACGAAGACGTAAAGCATTGCGACCTGGCGCAGACCCTGGAGCGGAGCGTCCGGCTCGTCCCGGATAAGGTGGCCCTGATCTATGAGGACCAGCGGATAACCTACCAGGAGCTAAACGACCGGGCGGATGCCCTCGCCGCCAGCCTGGAGTCCCTGGGCATCATGAAAGGGGACCGCGTAGCCATAGACCTGGTCAACTGCCCCGAGCAGATGGTCTCCTATTATGCGGCCTGCAAGATGGGCGCCATCATCGTCTGGTGTAACCCGCTATACCGGGCCGATGAATTCCGCTTCCTGGTATCCAACTCCGGCTCCTCGGCAGTCATCCTCCTTAAGGAGTTCAAGGGTTTCGACTACCTCTCCATGCTCCGCTCCGTGCGCCATGAGTTGCCCCGGTTAAAGCATGCCATTGCCGTTGGCGGCGGCGCTGAGCGGGACGTCCTGGACTTTGACCAGCTTGTCAGACAGGGGTGGGGACAGAGGTATCGTAGGGCCGAGATTGACCCCAAGACGGACCTGGCCATGCTGCTCTATACCGGCGGCACTACCGGCACGCCCAAAGGCGCTATCCACACTCACGAGGTGTGCATCCAGAGCTCGGCCGTAGGAATTCCCCTCATGGATATCCAGGCCGACGACATCTTCCTGGCCCACCTCCCCCTCCACCACGCCTTTGGGGTAGCTACCGTCGCGAACCTATCGGTAGAGAGCCAGGGGACCATCGTCCTCATGCCCGAATTCAAGCCTGAGCTGGCCCTCCAGCTCATCCAGGAGCATGGAGTAACGGTTCAGCACGCCACTCCCACGCACATCCTTTTGGAGACCAGCCATCCCAACTTCGGCAGCTATAACCTCTCTTCTCTAAGGGTGGGACTGGGGTCGGGCTTCGCCTTCCCCCCCGAGCTCTTCCACCGTGCGGAACAGATGATGGGCATGGAGATGGCCCACAGTTGGGGTATGGCCGAGCTGGCCGGTATCGGCCTGGCCTGCCATTCGAAGGACCCCAACCGGGATACCAGCATCGGCAAGCCACCAGTGCCCGGGGCCCGGGTCAAGGCTGTAGACCCTGCCACGGGCCAGGAGGTGCCACCCGGCCAGCCAGGAGAGCTTTTGTTCGCTGGCAATATCATGAAGGGATACTGGGAAAGGCCTGACGAGACGGCCAAGGCCATTGATAGTGAGGGATACCTCCGTACCGGGGACATGGTAACCATAGACGGGCAGGGGTACGTGAGGATCATTAGCCGCCTCAAGGAGATCATCAAAAAGGGCGGCTACTCCATAAACCCCAATGAGATAGAATCGCTTTTGTGTGAGCATCCCCGGGTAAGGGAGGCCTGCGTCATAAGCACACCCAACCCGGTGATGGGGGAGAGCGTCTGTGCCTGCGTGGTAACCAGGGATGGGAAGCCATTTACCCTAAGAGAGGTAAGGGAGTTTATGGCTGACAAGATCGCCAGCTACAAGATACCGGATGAGCTTTCCAACTTCCCTGAATTGCCCCGCCTGGCGGGAGGCATAAAGATCCGCAAGTTCGGGCCGGGCAGCGTCCAGGAAATGGCCATGGCTGACGAGGGGCGGGAGCGGCTCCGGAGATAGCTTGATTTCAGATTGGGCGCTTCTCTTCCGTCGTCGCTTCCAGAATCAGGCGTGCGTCAAGTTTTGGGCAACGGGTAAGGGGGTCGTCCGACTGAAGTCGGCGGTGGGTAACAGGGGTCGTCCGACTGAAGTCGGCGCTCGGTGACGGTAGTGCCGACTTATCGTTTTTGAAGAATAAACTGGGTGTAGCCAAGCCCCGCCTGGCCGACACAGCGGTCGGCCGCTACGAGCGAGGAGGAGGGGATGACCAGGCCAGGCTTTATCTCCTTCTCGTCCGGTCGGCCGCTACGAGCAGGGAGGACGGCCTTGTCTGCTTCCACCAAAACGTAGCGGCGGACGGCCCTGTCCGCCAGGGGCGGTGGGGCGGGGCCACGCCCTCCTGCCGCCCGCACCGGGTTATTTTGACAAATTTCATCAGTCGGATGACCCGTTAGTCTTGCCCAAAATCCTGACGGCACCCTCCAGAATCTCTTCGGCCATCATGGGCAGGTCACGTACCCTGATGCCTGTGGCATCGTAGACGGCATTGGCGACGGCGGCGGCGGTAGCCAGCATCCCGTTCTCCCCTACACCCTTGGCCCCGTGGGGACCCGTCTCATCGGGGACCTCTACCAGGAGAGTCTCCACCCGGGGCATGTCTAGGGCGGTAGCCAGCCGGTAGTCGAGAAAGGATGGGTTCAGGACCTGCCCTGTTACCCCGTCCATTCGGAGACCTTCAGTGAGAGCATACCCCAGCCCGTGATGAAGGGCGCCTTCGATCTGCCCCTCCACCACTGCGGGGTTTATGGCCCTTCCCACGTCATGAGCGGCCACCACCCTCAAGACGTCCACCATGCCTGTCTCCAACTCAACCTCTACCTCGACGAACTGAGCGCCGAAAGGTGGAGCGTTGGCAGGGTCATGTCTGACCCTTGCCTCGAGTGCGATCCCGGCCTCTCTCGCCGCCGTGGCTAGCCGGGCCAGGGACATCCACCGTGACGGGCTCCCCAAAACGTACACCCGGCCGGGCGCCAGGGCCAGGTCTCCAGGGGAAGCCTCCAGGAGATCAGCAGCCTGGGCCAGGATTTTCTCCCGAAGGGCCGCAGCGGCCGCTAGCACTGCCCCACCCCCCACGTACAGGGTGCGGCTGGCGTGGCTCCCGACGTCGAAGGGGGTGGCATCTGTGTCCCCGGTTACTAGAACCAGGTCTCCTATGGTCTGGCCCAGTTGCTCGGCAGCGATCTGAGCCAGAGCGGTCTTGGCCCCGGTGCCGGGATCGCAAATGCCTACGTAGAGCCTTACCCTTCCTTCGTCATCCAGGTCCAAGACCGCCTCGGAACCCTCTGGCATCCGGGGGTTTCCCCCGGTACCGCTGGTCCAAATAAAGCATGCCGCGCCAACGCCCCTGCGGCGCGCTCCCGCCTCCCCCATTCTTGCCCGCGTTTCCTGCCAGCCGATAGCCCGAGCCCCGTTGCGAATACACTCTTCCAGGCTGTGGCTGGCGATGGGCCGTCCGGTTGCCAGGTCAATGGCTCCGGGCTGAACTGTATTCTTCAGCCGGAATTCCAACGGGTCAAGGCCCAGGCCCCGAGCCAGCATATCCATGTGGGATTCCAGGGCAAAGAGGGCCTGTGGCCCCCCGTAGCCCCGATAGGCTCCGGCCACGGGCGTATTGGTGTAGACCGCATATCCATCGTACTGAAAATTGGGGCAGGGGTAGAGACGGCGCATCGTTCCGCCTATTACGGCCCTGACGGCAGGTCCGTGAGTGGCATAGGCCCCCGTGTTGACAATCGCCGTAGCCTGGAGAGCCGTGAGGTCGCCATCCTTGCTGGCCCCAGCTTTCAGCCTGATGATGCTGGGATGCCGGCTCTCGGTACCATAGAAGTCCTCATCCCGGGGAATCTCCACCATCACGGGCCGTCCCGTCCTCTTGGCCAGGGCCACGGCGTAATGCTCGGCTACCAGCCCCAGGCGGCTGCCAAAGCCGCCTCCGATGTTCAGGGTTATCACCCGGACCTGGTCTGGGGGCAGGTCGAAGATGTCTGCTACCATGAGGCGGGCCAGGTGGGGCATAGCACAGGTAGTCCAGAGCGTGAGCCGGCCGTCCTCACCGAAGAAGGCCACGCTGCTGTTCAGTTCCAACTGGCACTGCTTTTGCCTGGAGGTGGTATAAGTATCCTCCAATACCAGGTCCGCCTCGGCGAACCCTTTTTCCAGGTCCCCCGTAGCCATCTTGACGTGGCTGACCACGTTGTTCTCTACCCCCTCATGTACCAGGGGAGCCCCCGGCCGCAGGGCTTCCTCCGGGTCAAGCACGGAGGGCAGCACCTGGTACTCCACCTCTATGAGGTCCAGGGCCTCATCCGCGGCCTCCGGGGAAGTGGCTGCCACTGCTGCCACCACATCGCCAGCGTAGCGCGGGCGCTCGCTGAAAATATGTTGGTCCTTTATCACCTGATATGGCGAGGGGGTGATAACGCTCAAAGCAGCGGCGTTGAAGGCCTTCCGGGGAACATCCTTCGGCCCCAAGACAGCCACCACATCAGGGCAGGCAAGGGCCTTGCTGCCGTCCAGGCGGGTAACTCGCGCCTGGGGGTGAGGGCTACGTAGCAACCTGCCGTGCAGCATTCCGGGTAGGTTGATATCGCCGGTATACTTGGCGGACCCCGTCGCTTTGTCCAAGGCGTCCAGCCGGGGAAGGCGATGTCCCACCAAGCGATACTGGCTCATATTACGTGCTGTCGTCTGAACAGCAGAGTGCCGAGCGCGGTCTCTGGAGCATGGCAAGATGGTAATCCTCATCCTGTGGCGTGTCAACAACCTGCGCTCATCAGTTGCGGGTCCAATATACTAACTGGGCCCCTTTGCACGCCATTGCCCTGTCTAACTATTACTGGCGTCTGGAGGGCGAAGATGAGCTGAGTCGGAATCTCATCCTAGAGACATTCCCCCAGGAAGCATCATACGCTATGAAAACCTTTGCATATTACCGAGAATCATGCAAATACCAGCCGACCTTTGGGTTGTGGAATTGGGCGACACAGTCCTATTGCGGTATCAATCCACTCCTGAATCACCACTTCCACGTTGGCCAAGGCTTCCTGGTAGGTACGCCCATCTGCCATGCAGCCGGGCAATTCCGGCACTTCTGCAATGAAGGCCTCGTCCTCATCACTCCAATAGATAATAACTTCATATCGAATCATCTAAACTCTCATTTTATACTTAATAATTACGTTTCGAACTTGTTTAACCTGATAGACTTTAGCATTAGCACCCTTCGGCTGTAGATTCAGGATCTCCACTACTCCTTCTTTGGCGAAAATATGGTGGCTGCCTTGAATCCTTTCTTTAAATCCCAACTCCCATAGCAATTCGCATACTTCAGAAAACCGTACGTTCGCATCGGAGGTGCCAAGCAAGATCCGGTGCAACAGCTTGCTGTGCTTCCGCATCTTTATTATTCCAGGCTCCATACTATTTAAGGGTATTTTACCAGACGAGTCCGGCACAATCAACGCGATTGTTGATTGTGCGCTGTAATTGACAGTCGCTTCCCCTTCTGCTAGATTCTTGATACCTTATCCGGAGGTTAACATGGCCACGAAATTCTACAACCGTGAAATAGAGACCCTCTCCCAGAAGGAGTTAAGGGCCATCCAGCTTAAAGGGGTACAGGCCCTGCTAAGGCGGGTCTACCACCACAGCCCCTTCTACCGTTCCCACCTGGAGAGGGCAGGCGTGAAACCCGGGGACATCCGGTCCCTGGAGGAATTCGCCGAGCGAATTCCTTTCATGAGCAAGAAGGACCTGGTGGCGGACCAGACCGATAACCCGCCCTTCGGCCTGCGCCTGCCGGTGCCGGAGAGCGAGGTGAGGCAGGTCCATATAACCAGCGGCACCTCCGGCCGGGGACAGGAGGTCTACGCCCTCACCGCGGAGGACCGGCGCATGGGCGCCGAAACCTTCGGATACCAGATGACGCCGGCCGGCTGTGAGCCAGGGGATATCTCCGCCATGCTCTGGCCGGTGGCCACCATGGCCGGGGGCCTCATCGCCGCCGAGGCCCTGAACTATCACGGGGCTAACGGCATGCTCCTATACATGTTCGATTCCAAGATGAAGCTGCATCTGATGAAGCGGTTCAATGTCCACTCCTTCTGGGCTACCCCGGCCTACCTTACCCGCCTGACGGTCCTTTGCGATGAGGCGGGCATCGTCCCTAAGCGGGACCTGACGCGCCTCAAGGGCATCTTTCTCTCTACCGAGCCCTTCCCCGTAGAGTGGGCCCAACGCATGGAGGAGTTCTGGGGCAGTCCTCTCTATGATCTGTACGGCTCCAGCCAGTTCGGCATCTGTTACGCCTACACCTGCGACAAAGGCGTGGTCCCCAACGGAAAGCACGGGGTATACCATCTCCTGGACCACGTGGCGCTAGTAGAGATCCTGGACCCCATCACCGGCCAGCCGGTGAAGTACGGTGAGGAAGGAGAGCCGGTCATCACCACCTTCAGCCGTCGGGGAGCGCCTATCATCCGATTCCGGCAGGGGGACCGGGTCAGGCTGCTGCCGCCGGAAGCCTGCGACTGCGGCCGGCTCACTAACTGCTGGGAGTCGGGGACCATCGCCAGATATGACGATATGATCAAGATGAAGGGCGTCAACGTCTGGCCGGCAGCCATAGATGACGTCATGTTCAGCCGCTCGGAGATTGACGAATACGGAGGCCGGGTCTTCATTGACGACCAAGGCAGGGAGCAGGTTACGGTACGCTTCGAATTCTCCCAGAAGGTAGCCGACCCTGCCGTCAAGCAGCGCATCCTGGCGGTCCTGCCGGATGAGCTGCACGAGCGAACCGGCATCCACTTCGAAGTGGAAGAGGTTGCCTAT
>JAUYDP010000036.1 GCA_030691805.1 Dehalococcoidia bacterium
AGCATGCTATCCTTGGAATCTGGGCGCGAGCCGTAATGAGTCCTCCTTTCAAGCGAATGTGTTCCGCTAACACCTTTCGCTGTATAGGATACTCCGCGGTTCGCGCTCGTCAAGTTCATGCTTATTATTTTAATCGGACAGGATTGTCCCTGACCCCGACTACGGGACCAGGTGTTGTTCAACAGTCTCCACCCTTGCCTTGACATCGCCTCGGTGCGGATGTATAATCCTACCAATTTGAAACACCCTATTCGACTAATCCACCTCCAACAGCAGGAGTCGTAATCATCTAACGGTCAGGCTAGCGCTAAGGCCCAAGCTGGTACCGTTCCAATAGCTTAATAAAGCACGACACGACGGCTCGTTCCCTCGGGTTCGCCGGTAGTTTAGATAGGGGCTACAAGTTGTGCGAGTACTCCCTGGCTCCAGGCCAAATCCTCGACGGTCACCTATCGGTAAGTGGCGGTGCCCGCCATAACAGCCCCGAGGCGACGTGTAATCACACGTCCACCTTCCGTTTTCTTGGGAAGCGGACCGTTCTCCCAACAATTATCAAACAACCAATATAAGACGTGGAAAGGAAGCCTGACGATGAGCAAGATACTCCGTGTGAACATGGCCAGCCGGAACTGCCTCTTCGAGGACGTTCCGGAAAGTCTTCGGGTGCTAGGCGGCCGAGCGTTGACCTCCGGTATGGTGGCCGATGAAGTGCCCCCAACATGCCATCCCCTGGGAGCCAACAATAAGCTGGTGTTCGCCCCTGGCCTGTTATCCGGTACAGAGGCTCCAAGCTCTGGGAGGCTTTCGGTAGGTGGTAAGAGCCCCTTAACCGGGACCATCAAGGAGGCTAATGCCGGCGGGCTGGCTTCACAAAAGATAGCTCGCCTTGGTCTCAAGGCCATTGTTGTGGAAGGTCAGCCCAAGGACGACCGGTTCTGGCTGCTAAGGGTGAACAAGGACGGAGCTTCCTTGCTGCCGGCTGATGACCTTGTTGGCAAAGGAATGTACCAGGTAGACCGCCTGCTCTGGAAGCAGTTCGGCCGGGGCGTGGCAGTAGTTGGGATCGGACCAGCGGGCGAGATGCGCCTGACCAACGCAGGGATCTCTGTGAACGATCGGGAGAACGGCCCCGGCCGATATGCTGGACGCGGTGGTCTTGGAGCCGTTATGGGGGCCAAAGGGATCAAGGCAATAGTGATAGATGACCTGGGCGGGCCTGGGGTTCAGCCAGCGGACAAGCGAGCTTTTCGGGAGGAGATTAAAAAGCTGTCTAATTCCCTCCTCTCCCACCCGGTCACCGGCCAGGCCCTTCCCAACTACGGCACAGCCGTACTTATAAACATTATGAACGAGGCGGGTGGACTGCCCACCAGGAACTTCAGCTCCGGACGTTTCGAAGGGGCAGCTAAGGTCAGTGGCGAGGTCATAAACGAACTGGCCACCAAAGTGCGAAAGGGCAGAGGCAAGGTCGCCCATCCCTGCCATCCCGGATGTGTCATCAAGTGCTCCAACGTCTTTCCGAAACCCAACGGCGCCTATCACGTGGCCTGCCTGGAGTATGAGTCCGTTTGGGCCCTCGGCCCCAACTGCGGCATTGATAACATTGACCAGATCGCCGAGCTGAACCGCATCTGCAACGATGTGGGCCTGGATACTATCGATGCAGGAGCCACGATTGCAGTAGCCATGGAGGGGGGCCTGTTGAGTTTCGGGGATGGCCCGGGGGCCATCAAGCTCCTGAAGGAGGTGGGCAAGGGGACTCCTCTGGGGCGAATAATTGGAAACGGCACAGCCTTCACCGCCCAGGCCTTCGGTGTCACCAGGGTCCCTGTGGTCAAGGGGCAGGCCATGCCCGCCTATGATCCAAGGGCAGTGAAGGGAATCGGCGTGACTTATGCTACTTCTACCATGGGCGCCGACCATACCTCTGGATACACCATTGCGCCGGAGATCCTGGGGGTTGGGGGTAAGGCTGATCCATTCGCCGTTAGTAAGGCTGAGCTATCCCGCAACTTCCAGGCGACAACTGCCTATATAGATTCGACGGGGTACTGCCTCTTCATCGCTTTCGCCATCCTTGATGACCCCAAAGGTTTCGAGGGCATGTACCGGTCCGTCAACGCCATGTGCGGAATAGATATGACGGCGGACGACGTAGTCGCCTATGGCAAGCGGGTCATCAAGACCGAAAGGAGCTTCAACGAGGCAGCCGGTTTTACTAAAGCCCATGACCGCCTGCCCGAGTTCATGAGGCTCGAGCCTCTGCCTCCTCATAATACCGTTTTCGACGTGACGGACGAAGAACTGGACCAAGTTTACGCCTTCGAGCTATAAGCCAGGCTAACCCGCTTCCAGGGAAAGCTCTGAAGTGACCGTTGAGGTCCGGCTGTACGGGAAGCTCAGGCGCTTCGCGTCACAGAAGGATGTCAACTCTGATTCAACGATACCGGTCGAAGTCTCGGCAGGGGAGACTATACAATCGGTCTTGCGCCGGCTAGGGGTAGCAAGGGAAGAAGTGAGCAACATAGTCCTGAACGGGCGCCTAGCCGGACTAGAACTGGAGGTCAAGGACCAGGATAGGTTGGGCCTATTCCCAGGGGATATGTCCCTTCTTTATTGCTGATAGGTCCGGGCCTTGGCCATCGAGGTGCGGCTCTACGGGAAATTAAGGCAACTTGCCTCGATACGGAAGGTGAGCGCCGATTCCGTGGT
>JAUYDP010000098.1 GCA_030691805.1 Dehalococcoidia bacterium
GGGCACCTCGTTAAGGTTCACATGGTCCAGGAGATTAATAAGCTCCTTCAGGTGTCCTTTTAGCTCCGTGAAGTCGTAAAGGATACCGATCTCGTTGAGGCGGTCGCCGGACAGAGTCACGGCCACCTCAAAGCGGTGGCCATGCAGGCGCTCGCAGCGCCCCGAGTAGCCCCGAAGGCTATGGGCGGCGTCGAAATGCTGCTTGACGGTTACGGTATACATCTTAATGATCTAGCAAACACTTAAACACCCAACAAGATCGTCGTCCTGTAAAAACCCTTACCAATATGTCACCCTGAGCGAAACGAAGGGTCTTCGCCTTCAACGGACCCAACTGCTGGCGTACGCTGGGATGCTTCGCTGCGCTCAGCATGACATTTTTCGATAGTTACTCTGCTATTTCCAATTTCTATCCCAGCGTCTTTAAGTTTTTTACTCCATCATACCCACTGGCGGAGGCTAACTCTCTGGCCGTCTTTCCCAGGACTGGGTGGACCCAATCCGGAGCGATCTCCGCCAATGGGGCCAGGACGAAGGCCCGCTCAGCCAGGCGAGGATGTGGTATTGTCAGTTCCGATGTGCTTAGAACCAGGCTCCCGTAAGCGAGTATGTCTATATCAATGAGGCGAGGGCCGTTGGGAAAGCTGGGCTGGCGGCCCATCTGCGATTCTATGGACATGGCAAGGTCGAGCATCTCCCTCGGATCCAGGTCGGTATTGCCGTGACACACGGCGTTGACGAAGTCCGGTTGGTCCAGGTATCCGACGGGATCGGTCTCATAGAAGGAGGACACAGCCTCCATCGCCACATCATTGCCCAGCAGCCGCAGGGCCTCTCGCAGGTTCTGCTCCCTTTCGCCCAGGTTGGACCCCAGTCCCAGGTAGACTCCGGCCACTAATGCCTCACGATCATGTCGGCCATTCGTGCCACACGGGCCATTACTCCTACATCGTGGACGCGGACCATATCGGCGCCGTGGGCTATGGCCAGTGAAACGGTAGCGGCCGTCTCCCCCAAGCGGTCACCGTCGGGTACACCCAGCGCCTTTGCCGCCGAGAACTTTCGTGATGTGCCCACCAGGAGCGGCTGTCCCAGCACCTGGAAGTCCTCCAGGCGGCGGAGGATGGCCAGGTTTTGCCCTCCCCGTTTCCCGAATCCCAGGCCAGGGTCAAGGATTATGTTCGCCCGCGCAACGCCTGCCTCCAAGGCTAATTGTAGGCTATGCTGAAGGCTTTGAATGACTTCCTGAATCAGGTCCTTGTACTTGATGCCTGCTTGGTTGTGGGTCAATATCAGAGGGACCCCGTGCGTGGCGGCTAATTCAGCCAGGCCAGGGTCCTTCTTGAGTCCCCATACATCGTTGATCATCGAGGCGCCAGCCTTGAGCGCCGCTCCGGCAACTTCACTCTTATAGGTATCGATGCTCACCGGCACGCCCACCTGCCCTACCAGCCGCTCCAGGACCGGAAGCACACGGTCCGTCTCTTCCTGGACGCTTACCGGCATGGCCCCCGGACGCGTGGACTCACCTCCAACATCAATGATATCCGCGCCCTCGGCCTCAAGTCGCCGTGCCCTGGAGACCGCCTCCTCCCATCTTCCGGCCAGTCCATCGGCGCTGAACGAGTCTGGACTTAGGTTCACGATTCCCATAACGTAAGTACGCTCACCCCAACGAAAGGTCGCCGGCCCGCAACGGGTTGCCCCTACTGGATCGGGTTTCATCGCTCTAGCTGTAAGTGAAGGGTCCAAAGCTTTATCTGTAATCTAACCACGGATTGACATTGGTGAAGCATAATCCAATTGTTTCGGGGTAGCGCAGGCTGTCATTCAGGCCACGAAGTTCGAAGAGAGGGGTAGGAGTTGCATTCCTCTCGAAGTTTGCGCATAAAGCCACGCTAGGGCGGACACCAGGTCCGCCCCTACAGTATGGGATACCTTTGGCCCAAAATCCGTAGGGGTCAACCTTGTGTTGACCCGCCAGGACCCGCTGCAAATGCTTCACCATTCACCACGCCACGCTAGGGCGGACACCAGGTCCGCCCCTACAACGTGGTTTGCCTTCGCCCAAAAATCCGTAGGGGTCAACCTTGTGTTGACCCACTGCCAATTTTTTGCTCACTACGTTCTCTGCTATCTTTGCGGTGATTACCGAAAACCTCTCTCCGCTCATGATTCTAGCATAAAGTCCGCTTGCCACGAAAGTTGCGCTAACCATGTCGCCGCTATATAATGCCCGCGACGCTATTCGTGGAGGTGACGATGCTCTTGCCAATTGCCCTGGCGCCTCCGCTGGCTCTGCTCATCGCCATCGGACTCTTCTTTCTCTTACGCTGGTGGACGGGCCGCACCGGAGCGGCATTCCTATTCACACTATCCCTTATCCTAAACTTTACTCTTCTGGCCCCCTTAGCCTTGGCTACACTCCTGGCCCAGGAGGTCTTGGATTTTCAACAGAAGCTCCCGACGGCCCCAAAGTTGCTCCTGGTGGAAAGAGGCCCGGAGGTCATGCTGGCCGTGAGCTTCACGGAAGTAAAGGACATGGAGAAGGGGTTCGCTTCTTTCACGTCCCTTAGCAAAGAGCAAACAGCCCGGCTGACACAGCTTGGTGATGCCAAATACCTCTCCCTGGCTAAAGATTACTACAAAGTCTTTATCATCAAACGGGACCTGTTGGAGAAGCTGGCAACCTCGATAAAACCTCCTCCGCTGGCGCCGGTGGGGACGCCGGTGCCCTACGGCCAGAGCAGCCCGCAGGACCCCGCGGCCGTCCAGAGGTTGTTGTCTTCGGCCTACGATGCCTTCATGTCGGGAGATTTGGACCGGGTTGCTCGCACGGCGGCCGACCTACAAAAGGCATTTCGTGATAGGGGAATCAACGATGGAGCAGAGTTAGCCCGCCAGATTGAGCAAGCCGCCAGGGCCAAGGACACGAAAACCCTGGAATCCCTGGGCCCGAGGCTTGCCCAGTTCGCCTCTACTGGAGGTGGACTGGGGATTCCAGGTCTGGGAGGTCCCCCAGGAGGAGGGCTGCCTACCCTCCCAGTCTCCGGCGAGGTCATTCTGAAGGTAATAGATGCGGACGATCCTGCCAAGGTCCTGGGCCAGTACCTGCCGGCCCGTACCATCCAGGATTGAGTTGGAGGGAATACCACCAACCTCAAGCTACTGTTGATAGCCTATCTTTTCCAAGTCCGTTTCCAGAAC
>JAUYDP010000158.1 GCA_030691805.1 Dehalococcoidia bacterium
AGACGCCGCAGCTCCGGCGCGGCCCCGGCGACGGCTTCCGCTGCCCTGCTCTCCGGTTCCCGCTCCAAAGGAAAAGGCTCGTACAACAGGTCGTGATTATCGTGAAATGCCTTGGCCGTTTGCCGCAGGTCTTCCAGGCGCAGTCCTAGAGAAAGACATCGAAGGAAATGGGGAGCAAGGTCCGGGGAATCGAGGGCTTCGTCCAGCCATAGCCGCCACCTATCCTCAAAGGAGATATCCGCCTCGATCTCCTCGACGATATCGAAGGTTGGAGGTAAGCCGGCATCCAACGGACGTTCCCTGAGTAACGCCCCGGCAAAGCTGTGGAGGGTCTGGATGAAGGAGCTTTCTAGATTGCCGACAGCTCTTGAGCAACGTTCCCTGGCCCCTTGTTCCAGGGATGGACATTTAGCTTCCTTTTCCAGGTCGAGCCGCACCTTCTCACGCAACTCGGAGGCGGCGGCCTCGGTGAACGTGATGGCGGCTATCCTGTCAATGGTGGTAAGCCCGGAGCGCACCAGCGCCACGATTCTTGAGACCAGCGCGGTCGTCTTTCCAGTGCCGGCTCCCGCCTCCACGAAGAGCGTATCGTCGAGGGCGCGGGCGATTCGGTCGCGCACGGCCTGGTCTACCGGCGAGGGGAGGCTCAACTTCCTGACTCCTCTGCGTCGGTCACTCCAAGCAGGCCCAGATACGGATTCAGAGAAGGGTCTTGCCGCTTTTGTTCCCAGAGCACGTCTCGGTCGGCGGGGCAGACCCGGTCGAAATCGCAGAATACGCAGTTGGCAGGCCGGTTTTCCCTTCCTGCCGGACCTGGGACCGCCGGGAAGATCCCTTCTTGGATTCCATCCACGATGGTTCCAATAACTTCAAGGAACTTCTCCTCGACATCGTGCAGCGGCGCTACCTTCCGACCGAAGTTGCCACGACTGGTCATGAACCAGTACTGGGCCTCGATCCGTGCGGTTGCTTTAGTTAAGGCACGTATTGCCAGGCCATAGATAGGCAGTTGCAGGCGCCGGCCTGCCGCCAACGGGTCCCGGTCCATATCTCTATAGGAAGAGGAGCTACCCGACTTATAGTCAATAACGGTGACCAAAGTGCCGGCCTGGTTGGAATCCACTCTGTCAATCAGGCCCCTGAACCGGACCTGTACGCCGGAGGCGAGCTCGATCGAAAGGGGAGGCATGGCGTCCGGCACATCGAAGCCAAAGCGCTTTTCTACAAAGATGGGGCGGCATGAGCGCTCGGCGCGCCACCGGCTATCCTCCTCGAGGCAGGCCGAAAGGTCATGCAGCATCTCTTCCTTAGCGGCATCCCAAAGCAGTCGCTTGCCGGTAATCCCCTTGGCCTGGGCGAAGGCGAATTCCTCCTCGGCTATCTGTCTCACAAGCTGGTAATGGCTAGTTTCCCAGGGTTTCCCGTAGTCAGGAAGGTCGCCTCGCTCATGCGAAATTAAGACTAACCGCTCCAGGACCTTATGCAACAGGCTACCACGCTCCAGGGAGGAGATGGCAGTCACCTCCTCGGGGGTTTCGAGCGCGGCCAGCCCGAGTATATTGCCCAGGAAGAAGGCGAAGGGGCAACGCGCCCATCTCTCAAGTGAGGTGGCAGAAAGAGGGCGGTTGCTAGAGACACCCAGTCTCCGGCTGCGACCTTTCAGGTCGGAAAGCCTCCCGTCCCAGGCACTGAAGCTGGCTGCCTGGCGGGCGTGGAGGAATTGGAGGGCGCGATGGAGCCGGCTGTCAGGTAAGGCAAGGTAGTGGGTTTCTAAACGGCGTCCGGTCGCTATCCATCTGGAGACGCTGGCCAGGTCGTAGTCGTGCAGGTCGGCGGGCGCCAGGCCCGATGTATACGTCAGTCCATGCTGTGCGGATTCTATGACGCTCAACCATGGCTCCTGGCCGAGCCTGGTGATGTCAGCCGAGCCTACCGGGCCTCGGTGAAGCCGTATGGCTTCGTCCAGGAACCAGGGCGAGGGGTGCTGACCCCGCTGGGCCGCGGAGTCGGTCCGGGGGTATGTGAGGATGCGGCGTTGCCCAGCGGCCATAGCGGCCAGGTAAACCCGCCGTTCCTCGATGCGCTGGGTCTTTCGATGGGCCAGGTTTCGGACGCCGCCAATACTCTCCATGAGATGGTCTGGGAGTATGGGGTCCACTGGAGGCGCCGGTGGGAAGGCCCCTTCGGCCATACCCACCAGGAAAACGGTGTCGAAGTCCATCCCCTGGGCCGCGCCCACTGGAGCCACAAAGACCCCATTGCCCGTCCGGCCGGTCCGTCCCGAAGGCGCTTCCAGGGCTTCTTCTAGCATGAGGCGAAAACCAAGAAGGTCCGGCCCCGGCGCAACCTGGTCCAGGCTCGCCAGTTCATCCAAAATCCTGGTAACCCTTTCCAGGCCAGCTTGGTGTTCTGGATCACTGTCTTCTAAACCGTGAGCGTACCTTTTTAGTATGCTTTTAGACCATTTGACATAAGATCCCCAACTACTGCCCTCTGATGGCTGACCACTATCCACCAGGTTCCCCATGAACCCGACGAGGCGCTCGCCGGAAGAGTACTCCTCCTTCAGGCCCTGTAATCGGGCCGGACTAACTTCCTCACGCAGATCGGCTTCCTCGATCTCTCTGGCCAGGTTATCCAGGTGCTGTCCTATCCTCTCACTCCATTGGGCTATGCCTTTGACCACACCGGCCTTACGGGAGACAATCTCCCATAGAAGCCCCTCACTTTGCGCGGACCCAGCGTCCGTATCGAGATTTACCGGCGCTTCGGCGAGCCACTGCATGACCGAGTCCCGGCTAAAGTCCGCCTCGATGACTTGCGGGAAGGAAACGAGCAGTCGCCCCGCGGGAGTGTCCCGTAATATCCTGGGGTCGGGGCCGGCGACAGGAATATCGGCCAGGCCAAGCTGGCTGGGGAGCAGAATTGCGTAGGGGTCTCCCTGGCGGTAGAACACCGCCATGCGGTGGAAGGGAACCCCCTCCTGGGCCAGCCGGAAGATCTGGCGGATGGTCCATCGCACTTCCTCGTATTCGTCCGGCGCGCTTACCAGGTGGTTGGCGCCAGAGTCGCTGGCTAACAAGCGTGAGGTGGAGGCCGGACCGAGAGATGCCTCGAGGCGGGAAGCCAGGTTATTGGCCAAAGAGTCCGGCCCATCTTCGGATGTTCGCCCCAGTATCACAGCGCAGACCCCGGCCTTTCCCAGCGCATTCACCAGCGCCACCTCGCCGGGAGAGAGGTCCTGTACCAGGAAACAAATAACTGAACCCAGGTCCCGCAGCGGACCCGAAGCCTTGCCATCCTCGACAGAGATCGCAGCCGCTCGAGCCAGCTCTTCTCGGGTGTAGAACCCGCTCAGGACAACGCGGGAAAGGCGGTACCACTTGACTATCTGTTCCCGCAGCGGGTCAGCCTGTTCGATCCGCGCCAGTTCCGGCTCCGAAAGATTGTCAAGCTGCCTGAACGTGCGCCTAAGATAGGAATGAAGGCGCGGGTGAGAGGTGTTCGGAAGAGGCCCCTGCCCGGCCAGTTTCGAGGCTAAGGACCGTATGGCGGCCAGCTCCACCAAAGGTGAGAGAGGGGCTTCCCCCATGCCGGCCACAGTGGGGGCGCCGAGCATCTCGGCAAGCCTCGCAGGGACCATGAAGCGCACGTTCAGCAGCCCGCCTTCCTCAGCCAGGCGCCGGCGGAGGGAGAGTCCGGCGTACTGGGTGGGAACAACGACGGTTACAGGCGCAAGAGGATCTGCGCCCTTGGCTCGTGCAATTAGCCCAGCCAGGCGGTCCAGTGCCGGACTGCCGTATGGCTCCAGGAACAGCCTTGGACCGGCCGTATTGATCGCCAAACCGCCTCCCCAAGCTTATTATTCTAAGACTGTGGGTTATAGATGAGTGCACTCATTGGATTTCTTTTTGACTCGACGTATAATTTGGCGTGTTGCAACAACACCGCGTCGAACAGATCTCAAGGGCAAACCAAAAAGAAGGAGGTCATCCATGGAGACACCCAAACCCGGCATCTATCTCGTGACAATGATCAGTTTGGCCTCTGCGGCATTCGGTATGGTTGCTGCTCTGGCGTGGAACGCTGCCATAACGGAGCTCTTTAAACAAGC
>JAUYDP010000188.1 GCA_030691805.1 Dehalococcoidia bacterium
GCACCGGGAAGATGAAGGAGCCATAGGCGGCGATGGACGTAAAGCCCAACACCGGCCCGGCCTCCTGTGGAGGGAAGATAAAGGGTATTTGCTGGAAGGTAGAACCGTTCCCAACCCCAGAAGCGAAGAAGAGGAGAAGCATCCAGAAGAGAAATGGGGCGAAATCAGCGGCGCTCTTAGGGGAGGTGGAGAATGTAACGCCTATTGCCCCGACCATCAGCAGGATGCTACAAACGAAGGTGACCAGGCCACCGCCTACCTTATCCGATATCCATCCCGCCGGAGGGCGAATTATCGAGCCGATCAGGGGGCCGAGGAAGGCAAAGGCCAGCGGCGCTGGGGCGTTAGGGAAGCTCCCGAACAGCTCTCTGATGAGCAACGGGAAGGAGGCGGAGAAGCCGGAGAAGGAGCCGAAGGTCATGATATAGAGCAGAAGCATGACCCAGGTGTGCTTTCTCCCAAAGATCACCAGTTGCTTGCCGATGGGCCTTCGGATCGGGAGGTTGACCAGCCCTTTCCAGCATAGTACCGTGGCAATCACGACCGGGATCACCCAGATGAATCCGGCGTTCTGTAGCCACATCGGCTTGGTTACGCTACCGCTGGTCCAGGTCGCTGCATCGCCAGCTAGAGTCCCGAATACGGACATGGTTATAACGATAGGTACGGTAAATTGGACCAGGCTTACTCCGAAATTGCCAATACCGGCCTGGATTCCCAGGGCCGTACCTTGCTGCGATCTGGGGAAGTAGAGGCTGGTACTGGACATGAACGAGGCGAAGTTTCCCCCGCCAAAGCCAGCCAGGGCCGCCAGGGTCATGAGCACCCAGTAGGGTGTCGCCGGGTTTTGCACGCCCAGCCCAAGGCCGATAGCTGGGATTATCATCGTAGCGGTACCCAGGGTGACTACAGTCCTGGTCCCGAACCGCAGGATCAGGAAGCTATAGATGAACCGCAGAGTAGCTCCGGACAGGCCCGGCATGGCGGCCAGCCAGAAGAGCTCACTTACGCTAAGCTTGAACCCGATGTTGTTCAGATGGACGACCACGGCGCTCCAGGTAAACCAGGTCGCGAAGGAAAACAGGAGCGCGAAGGTCGTGATGGCGGTCGTCCGGTAGGCGATGGACTTGCCTGTCTTCTCCCAAAATTGGGGATCTTCCGGCTCCCACCTCTCTATCTTCTTCTTTTTGGTCGCTGCTGCGTCTGCCTGGGAACTCACTTCTCGCCTCCTGTTATTACTAACATCTCTCCGTCTAAGTGGTGCTCCGGCAAAGCCTTACCGCCTGTGCCCACCCAAGAGGTTGTCCATTGCTTCATGACGACAAAAAGCACCCCAAGGACCATAACGGAAAGGAAAGAGCCGCTCAAGAACCCGGGGGCGTAACTTCCAGCCAGTTCTCTGCCAACGCCCATAGCCACAGGGAGGGCGGCTCCGGCCAGGGCGCCTAACTCTCCTACCAGGCTCCCCGCCACCGCTGTGGTGGTCCGGAACCGCAGGGGGACGAGCTGGAAGACTGCGCCGTTGCCTGCGCCCATGGCCGAGAAGAGTAACGCCAGGACAGCCACCATCACCCAGGGAGAGGCTGGCATCAGCGCCGCCACCATGGTGAGTGCGATGATAGTGGTACAGAGCACTAGCAACATACGGAGACCGCCGATCTTGTCGGCGGCGCCTCCCCCTGCGATGCGGAGAATGCTGGCCATTACTATGACAACGGCGGTGTACTGGCCGACGCTCTCTTTGGCGACTCCATATTGCTCGTGAAAAAGGGTCGGGATGAAGCTGGTCAGCCCGATATACCCGCCGAAAGTGACCATGTAGATGAGGTTGAAGACCCAGACGTCACGGTTTACCAGGACCTTGGCATATTCACGTAGACTATGTTTCTCCTCTCGGTCGGGAGGCTCCTTGGCAAAGATCTGCATGCCTATCATGACTATGGCAATGGGGATGATGGCATAGGTATAAACGGCATCCCACCCGATGGCCTTGGCGGCTGGGGGGGCGAAGAGAGCCGCCAGGACCGCGCCACTGTTCCCAGCTCCGGCGATGCCCATGGCCAGCCCCTTGTACTTGGGTGGGTACCAGCCTGATCCCAGGGAGAGGGCAATGCCAAAGCTAGCGCCAGCCATCCCCAGGAAGACTCCCAGCACCAGCACCCCCGCCAGGGAATCGGTCAAGAACCTGCTGAGGATAAGGCCGAGAACCACGATGCCCATGTTGAGCTGGGCGGCGTTCTTTCGACCGATATACTGGGCGACAATCCCGAAGGGAACCCGCAGTAAAGCCCCTGCCAGGACCGGCACAGACATCATGAATCCGGCCTCGGAAGGGCTCAGCCCGAAACGCTCGGTGATGAATGGGGCCATGGCCCCATTAAGCACCCAGATGGCGAAACAGAAGTCGAAGTAGAAGAGAGACATAAGCAGGGTGCCAACATGCCCTGCCTTCCAGAAGGTTGGAGAGAAGTGGTGTTGCATAAACTTGTCCTACTTCCTTTCTAAAACACGAACGCCGGGCCTATTCCAGATAACTACCTGGTAGGGACGCCACAGGTAAGTGATCAGGAAGGTGATGAAGTGCACCAGCCGGGTGAAGGGAGGAAAGGGGGGACACCCCCCGAACCCCCCGGCCTGCCGGCGCACTGGTGTGAAAGGGAGAGAAGGGGGACACCCCCCGAACCCTCCGGCCTGGCACAGCACTATAGGGCGGGCGCATGGCCTACCTGGTTCTCTATATAAGAGAGCACATCCGCCAGCCGT
>JAUYDP010000221.1 GCA_030691805.1 Dehalococcoidia bacterium
AGGCAACTGTTCGGGCTCTTGGGAACGGGGTGCGACGACCCACGCTTCAGTGCGGTCTTCAAGACCAAGGGGCAAACGGCCTGTCGCACCCTTTTCTGGCTGCACGATCCAGGGTACAAAACATGTCTTTAAGATACAAGGGGCTGATACCCAATGACCCAATGACCAATCACCCAATCACCCAATCACGAATTACCGAATAACGGCGCGCAGCCTTACTGGATCACCAGGTTCACTAGCCGTCGGGGGACGTAGATGAACCGCTTGAGATCGCGGCCGTCCAGGTATGTCAGCACCCGGCGCCGTGCCATGACCAACTCTCTCACCTCGTTATCAGCGATGGAGGCAGGCACGATAACCCGGTCCCGCAGCTTACCGTTGACCTGAATCACTAACGTGAACTCCTCCTCGGCCGCCAGGGTGGTGTCCCAGGCCGGCCAGGGCTGCTGGTGAACGCTATAGCTTTGGCCGGTGCGCTCCCAAAGCTCCTCGGCCATATGAGGGGTAGCTGGCGCAAGCATAAGGATCAATGTGTGTATAGCTTCTAGCCAGGCTTCTGTCCCGAAAAGGGGCGTCTCTTTTATCTTCCCCAGGTAGTTAGTGAACTCCATGAAGGCCGCCAGCATGGTGTTAAACCGGAAGCGCTCCAGGTCCTCGGTCACCCGCTGGAGGGTCCGGTGGGTTACGTGGCGGAGGATGCGCGGGTGAGCGCCCTCCTCTTCCTCATCTTCCTCCCTTGTTGGGACTGCCCCCTCCGGCGGGTCCAGGACCAGGCGCCAGACCCGGTTTAGCCAGCGGTTGATCCCAGCGATGCCCTGGTCGTTCCAGTCTCCACCCTGTTCCCACGGGCCAACGAACATGAGGTAGGCGCGCACCGTATCGGCGCCCATGGTAGCCACGTAATCGTCGGGGTTGACCACGTTGCCGCGCGACTTACTCATCTTGCGGTGGTCGTAGGTGATGGTGCCCTGGTTGAAAAGACGGGTGAAAGGCTCGTTGAAATCTACGATTCCCAGGCTCTTCAGCGCCTTGATGAAGAAACGAGCATATAGCAGGTGCATGGTGGCGTGCTCCACGCCCCCGGTGTAAACGTCTACGGGGAGCCAATAGGACCCCTTCTCTCTATCGTATGGCCCCTTCTCGTACTGGGGGCTGGCATAACGCAGGAAGTACCACGACGAGCAGAGGAAGGTGTCCATGGTGTCCGTCTCACGCCGTCCTAGCCCATGGCACTTCGGGCAGGTAGTATTGACGAAGTCTTGGTGGTAGACCAGGGGCGACTCTCCCGTAGGGCGAAACTCGGCGTCATCCGGCAGCAACACCGGAAGGGCGTCTTCCGGTACGGGCACGATGCCGCACTTCTCGCAGTAAATGACCGGGATGGGCGCGCCCCAGTAGCGCTGGCGGGAGATGAGCCAGTCCCGTATACGGTAGCTAACCGCCCGCCGTCCCAGCCCGTGTTCCTCCAGCCAGTCAGTTATGGCCCCCTTCCCCTGGTCGCTGGGCAGCCTGTTGAACTGGCCGGAATTGGCCATGGTGCCCGGCTCCACGTAAGCCTGGTCCAGATCCTCTCCTTGCCAGCCGGGCGGGGCGATGACCACGCGAATAGGCAATCCGAACCTCTTGGCGAACTCGAAGTCCCTGGTGTCATGGCCCGGCACGCCCATCACCGCCCCCGTGCCGTAGGTCATAAGCACGTAATCGGCGGTCCAGATGGGCACCCTCTCACCGTTAAGGTTGTTGATGGCATAAGCGCCGATGAAGACTCCGGTCTTCTCTCGCTCTGTGGAGAGGCGGTCAATCTCGGTCTCCCGCCGGGAGGCCGCCACGTATATCTCCACATCGGCCCTGCGGTCGGGCGCGGTCAGTTCGGCTACCAGCGGGTGCTCCGGCGCCAGGACCATAAAGGTTACCCCAAACATAGTGTCCGGGCGGGTGGTAAAGATTTTTATCTCGTCGGAATGTCCTTCGATGCCGAAGGTGGCCTCCGCACCCTGGCTCCTGCCGATCCAGTTCCTCTGCATGGTGCGGACCCGCTCCGGCCAATCAATCCCGCTGAAGTCGAGCAGCTCATCAGCGAACCTGGTGATGCGGAAGAACCACTGCTCCAGGTCCCTCTTGGTTACGACCGCATCGCAGCGCTCGCAACGGCCGGCGTCGGTGACCTGCTCGTTGGCCAGCACCGTCTGGCAGTGGGGGCACCAGTTAGCGGGGGCCTTGGCCCGATACGCCAGCCCGCCCTTGTAGAGATGCAAGAAGAGCCATTGGGTCCACTTGTAATACTCGGGCAGGCAGGTGATGACCTCACGGTCCCAATCATACATTGATCCCATGGTCTTAAGCTGGTTTCGCATACGCTGCACGTTAGCCATCGTCCACTTGGCGGGGTGGATGCCGCTCTTGATAGCGGCGTTCTCCGCAGGCAGGCCAAAGGCGTCGAAACCAATGGGGTGCAGGACATTGTAGCCCTTCATGTGGACAAAGCGGGCGAAGGTGTCGGATGGGGCCATGGCGTACCAGTGGCCCACGTGAAGGTCTCCGGAGGTATAGGGGAACATGGTCAGGCTGTAGAACTTGGGATTCCGGCTCTCTTCGGTGACCCGGTAGAGGCCGCTGGTCTCCCACCGCGCCTGCCACTTCTGCTCTAGCTCTTGGGGTTTGTAGCGGGAAGTCATTTCAGTAGTATGATAGACGCTTAAAGCGGCAGGGTCAACCAAGCTTACCTTACCGGACGTGTGTCAAGATTCCGCGCAAGGCGACGAGGGACGCAACGTCTACCGAATGAATTCGACGCTAATGCGTTCCCAGCACCGACTTATACTATTACGACACTTGACGAGGTAATCCGGTGCAGGAGGCAAGAGGGCGTAGCCCCGCCCCACCACCGCCGGCGGACAGGGCCTTCCGTCGCTACGGTTTGGTGGAAGTCTGCCGCTACGCCTTGGTGGAAGCAAGCAGGGGGCTGTCTTCCCCACGCGTAGCGGCCGACCGCGGAAGACGCCAGGGCGAGCACGCCACCCGCCCCGTCTCCCCCACACGTAGCGGCTGACCGCTGTGTCGGCTAGGCGAGGCTTGGCCTGGCCAAGGTATTTTCTCAAGACTGATTATTCGGCCGTCCGAGCCGCACCGCGGGAATGTGGCGCCCATCTTACGCTACCATATTGTCGGCACCACGCCGGCGCTCTGCAGCCTGCGGTCCTTGGTAATCAGCGTGGCTCCGGACAGGAGGGCATCGGCCAGGATGAGCCGGTCGTGCATCTCCAGGGATGGATCAAGCTTCTCAAAGGTAGTTAGCTGGAGCAAGCCCAGGTCCACCAGGAGGATATTGCTGTTGCTGGCAACGTTTTGCAGCACCGTCTCAATTGGCAGCGTTTTCCCCTTCTTCTCGAAGACACACACCAACTCGGCCAATACTATGGCTGGAATCAACAGTTGGGCTTCTCCCAATTCCACCAGCTTTAGAGCCGCGGAGGCGCCGGGGCCGAGTTGGGGCTCGTCTAATAGGTACCATTTTAGGGCATGGGTGTCTATTACGTAGGAGCCGGTCGCCTCACTTATTGCCACTCTCGGCCTCTTCGTCGAGTCTAGTGTCTAGCAACTCCTCAGCTAGCAGCTCGTCCACATGCTTCGTCCAGATCTTCTTGAGCTCCATGAACTCTTCCCAGGAAACCTCGGGGCCATCCTTCAGGATACCCCTAAGGCTAGCGAGCCCGCCCTTGCGCTTCTTTGTTGTTTTCCCTGTCCCGGCCCCAGAATAGGGTACCAGGACCCCGCAGGGCTTACCGTGGTGAGTAATCGTGTAGGTTTGGCGCTTCTCGCGGACTTCCTTCATTATCTGGCTGGCCCGCTCCTTCAATTCCCGTATCCCAACCTCAGGCATATCAGCTCCTTTGTAGCCACAATTACACTCTCTTTGTACCTACATTTTAGCACGTTGACGGGCTTGGGGTAAAGGCGGGATCATACGTTGCTTTCTCTTATGAGCCCAACGCTTCACGGCGCCAGTTTTGCCCATGTCGTCGCGAGCAGAGCGAAGCGATCTCTGCGGCGCGAGGAGATTGCTTCGCAACGCTCGCAATGCCGGGGGCCAAGCGCTACGGGTACAGGAGACCCAGATGCCGAGCCTTCGGTCTCCGCTGACGGCTCCGTGCCCAACTCCACAGCCAGGAGACTCCGCAGGCGCTGGTAAGCCCTGATCGCCTCCGGCCGGTTCCCGCCGGCCGCGTGGGCCCGCATCAGGAGTTGGTGGCTGCTTTCACGAAAGGGGTCCAGGGCCACGGCTTTGCTGGAAGTCTCAATCGCTAAAGCCGGCTCCCCGTTGGCTATCCACATGTGCGCCAGGCATTCCAGGGATCGCACGTGCTGCCGTTCCAGCCGTCTTCGCTGCGAATCCGCCCATTCGCCCTCGATGCCGGGGAGAAACGGCCGGCCGGCTATGGTCGCCGCTACGGTAGCTGGGCGAAGGATGCTTCCGGGCGCCCCGGCACGCCAGGAGCCCTCCGCTTCGTCTAGCGCCGACGCGCAGGTTTCCAGGTCTATCCACGTGTCAACCGGGAGCACCATCTGGTATTGCCCGATTCCCTTCGAGAGCGCAACACCCGCGGCCTTGAGCGGGCCAGAAGCGAGAAGCCGCTGGAGCTTGCTCAGAATGGCGCTCAAGCCAACTTGCCAGGCCGGCGGCATATCTTCGGGCCAGAGCAGGGCCGCCAACTCTTCGCGCGATACCGGCCGGGTCCGCTGG
Source organism: Dehalococcoidia bacterium (assembly GCA_030691805.1). Taxonomy (GTDB): domain Bacteria; phylum Chloroflexota; class Dehalococcoidia; order JAUYDP01; family JAUYDP01; genus JAUYDP01. The sequence goes on from JAUYDP010000221.1 coordinate 4,742, forward strand.
CAGACCAGGTAGGCAAAAGCCAGCCTTCCCTGCTTACCGCGCAGCTCCCGCTCGCGGATGGCCACAACTCCATCCAACTCGACGGCAATGCTTCCGGTTAGATAAATCCTCAGACTCATTTCATGCCAAACAAACGCCAAAGATGTGTCAAGGGCCATCTGCTATTATAGCCGGAAAGTAAAGATAGAGGAGGTCGGTAATGGCGAAGGTCATAAACTGTCCCTGCGGCACGACCATCAGGGCTGAGAGCGACGACGAGCTAGTGGAACTGGTGCAGAAGCACGCCAGGGAGGTCCACAACCAGGAGGCCAAGAGGGAGGACGTTCTGGCGATGGCACGGCCGGAGTAGTCTGGAATCTGGTGGAGCTGAGGGGATTCGAACCCCTGACCCTTTGCCTATCCCGCCCGAGCGAAGTGACAAAACACACTGACTAATTTAGGGCAGTTGGTCTACGCTCCCCAGTCTCACCGGCGACCAGGGCGGGGTGCCTGTCCATGGGCGAGACTTGGCGATGGAAGTGCGCGGCATCATCAAGACCAAGGGTCCGCAGGCATATATCTGGCATCCTTGCCCAGCCCCAAGATCTGCAGTACTCTCTCCGGCATGCCTCCCCTCAAGGCAGAGACCGCATACGTATGCCGGAATCTGTGGGGGCGGAGGCTGGCGATCCCAGCACGCTGCCCCAACCGTTTGAGCATCAACTGGAGCCATGTGGCATCATTGCCCAGCCGTGCTCGTCCATGCCGGGCTTCGACGTGTCCACCGGTCGGCAAACGCCAAGCCCACGTAGTGAACCGGCAGTGGCGGCATGCTATAATGCGGTGTGAGGACACGTGATGCCTGAAAGAATCGTTTCTGATGCCTCTATCCTGGGCGGGACGCCTGTGATCAAGGGCACCCGCATCCCCGTGTACCTGGTGCTGGATTACCTGGCCGATGGTTACAGTGTTGGTGACATCCTTTCGGACTTCCCATACCTGACCGCGGAAGACATCAGCGCGGCCCTGGAATATGCCTCGCAATTGGCTAGAGAGCCAGCCCCCATCTCCCCGTAGTTTCCTTGCGGTTTCTCACTGACGAGAACGTTGCTCCCTCGACGGTTGCTTTGCTGCGCCGCCTCGGTCATGATGTTCTGGACCTGAAAGAGGCGGGAAGCAGGGGGATCAGTGATGAAGAGGTCTTCCAGGTTTGCCGTTTACAGGTGCGCATTCTGTTTACCCTGGATAGACATTTCCTGAGCAGATCACGCTTTCCAGCGTCCGAGTGCGGTGGGATCATCGTCTCCGTGGTGCGGCCCAACACACCAAAGCGGGTAGAACCCTTGCTGGAGAGCTTCCTTCGGTCAGAGGACGCGATCGTCGTGCAACGTGCTTTGGTGACCCTGTCCAGGGACGGTTGGCGGGTGGTTCACTAGCGAATGCACTACATGCTTTCCCCTTGAAGAGAGACGAAGAGCCGGACAACGCTACCGGGTCGCGTACGGGACTGACGAGAGGGAACAGAGGGTGCTGGTCTATCTCGTGGGTATCCGGAAGGAAAGTAGCTGCCAGGACGTGTACGCACTGGCCCAGCGGCTCGTACGACGGGGGTTGCTATAGGAGGAGCGGCATATGGGCGCGC
>JAUYDP010000035.1 GCA_030691805.1 Dehalococcoidia bacterium
CGCCCTGCCCGCACAGGAATTCGTTTGGGCGAACCTGGTGTCCGCCCCTACCGCACAGGAATTCGTTTGGGCGAACCTCCTGTCTGCCCCTAGCCACTGGGCAGACACCAGGTCTGCCCCTACCGCGTAAACCTGCGCTACACCATAACCCGTAGGGGCGGACCTTGTGTCCGCCCTGCCCGCCGCGACAGGAGATTATCCCAACCCCACTACTCAACACCGGGGTGCGCCAGTCCCTCCCGACGCAGGCTGGCCCCCGACCCCCAGGGGTAATACCTGAAAGGGCCCCAGGGAGTACTGAGAAGGCTCCTGGCCCTCTCCTCCCAGCCGCTTCATGGTGGAAAAATCGTACATCCCAATCTCCAGGTAATATTGGCCGGGCGGAGCATCGGAGGGTATCTCTATCCATCGCTCATCTACTACCAGGGGCCCCACCGGCCAGCGGGTGGTGGGGAAGCCACCGTTGGCAGGCTGCGAGTCCGCCTGACCCCAGGTGCGCCCCTGGCTGTCCACCAGATGCACGAAGACGGTATAGCTTAAGGTCAAGGGACGCAGCGCCCGCCAGTATATGATAAAAGGCAGCTCAGCCCCGGCGCACATTGGGACCTCCGGAAGCCGGTAGCCTACCACTTCGACGTTACGGCCTAGCTGAAGCCCCAATTCCTGGCCGGTTGGGAGTCTTTCCACTACCGGATCACGGGTGAGATATCCCAGGACATTTATGGAACCCCGGAAGCTCCTGTGCTGAAATCGGACCGCCTCTTGGTCCAGCCACCCCTGAACACGACGTTGGGGGTCTGTGTAATAGTCTTGCCAGAGCACCAGCCAGACGCGGTTGTACTGTTGGGCCGTCTCTTGCAGGGCTGGGAGTTCTTCTTCCCAGTCGGTTGGAAGGCGGGCAGGGTGGCCGATGACCGGGGCATCACCCCGGTAGTAATACAAGAAGGTGGGCTTTAAATAATAGGCGTTCAGGATTACGGCATCGCCATCTCTCCACCGGTTATTTATGAATTGGACCATCCCCCGTATGTCGTCCCGCCAGTAGGCCGGATCGAAGTAATAGTTACGCAAAGAAATGGTTGAAGCGCCCAGGACCAGCAGGATGGCGATAGCGCCAATAGCCCTCCGAGCGCTCAGGATGGAAGCTATCCCCCGGCCGATGAGAAGGTAATAGGCGGGGGCGGCAAAAAACAAGTAACGGGGGGCAAAATCCACGCCGCGCCAGGAGATGAGGGTTATTCCGGCTATAGGAAGCGCCAGGTAAAGGGGAATAAAGGCCCCTACCATGGGTCCTTCCTCCCGGCCTGTACGCCGACGGCCTGAGAGCAGGCCCCAGAGGGCCAGCGCCAGCAGAGCCAGGGCTAAGGAGAAGACTATCCAATGGTCAGGGAAGATATCATTCTGTCCTGGAGTTGCCCCGGCCTGGCCCGCCCAATAGCCCAGGCCAAAGCTGACCAGCGTCTGGTAAAGGATGGTGTCCAGGCCCGCGGGAGGAGACGGAGTAGCAAATCCCCCGTATTTGTTTAGGAGGACGCCGGCCCAAGGAAGGTAAACCAGGCCCAGGGCTGCCTGAGCCAGCAGCCAGTGAGCCAGGCGACCCCGGTCCCGGCTCCGGGACGACCAGGCCCATAGGCATACGAAGATGTTCAGGAAAAAGATGATAAGCCAGGTATAGTGGTGGGAATAGACCGAGGCTACCGCCGCGGCCACGTAGCAGCCCAGCCAGGCCCAAGATCCCCGTCCCTGCATCCATCTCCAGCAAGCCGTGACGGATAGAAGTGAGAATAAGAGGGCAGGAGAGTACATGCGGGTCTCCTGGGAGTAGTAGATGAAGAAAGGAGACAGGGCGGCCACCAGTACCGCGTAGGCGGCGCTCTCGCGCCCCAGGATGGACCGCCCTAAATAAAACAGGACTGCCAGGGCCAGCACCCCGAAGAAGACTGAGAAGAAGCGAGTTGAAAATTCGCTGTTGCCAGCCAGCAACATCCAGAAGTGCAAGAGCGTATAGTAAAGGGGAGGGTGAATGTCAGCCTCAGATAGGCCGGACATGGCCCCTATATCCTGGCTGGCCCAGTAGATTCCGAAACCCTCGTCAGCCCAGATACTCTGGACGTCCAGACGAAAGACCCTCAAGCCGAACCCTATTAGGAAGATTAAAGGGACGATAATTCTCTCGATGCGGTTCGGCATGGACTAAGGCTCCTCAGGTCTTGCAAGTTGCCAACTACAACTGTTCGAGTTGCTGTTCGAATCTTACAGCTATTGTATTAGATACCAGCAAATTCAGCCAGAGACCTCGCTTGAGGCGGGCCGCCGTGCTATAATGGCGCCAACCTCCCGGAATGCCCCGGGCTTTAGCCTGGGGTATGGAACCCTATCTTACCCTGAAGCGTGGGGCATACGGGGCGATGGGGTGCGAGTCGGCGCTAGACGGGTTATGGAACCCAACCCCACGCTGAAGCGTGGGGCATAGCGACCAACAGCATTTTCGCAGCAATGACATATTCTGAAGGACCGGTTATGGGCGTGTGGTGTCGTATCTTCTTCTCTTTCGCCTTCGCGGTGCTGATTGCGATGGGTTCCTGGACCTACACCAGGGCGGATGCCCCTAATGGGGACGAGAGCATCGTCGCCGGACGGGTACTGCTGAAGCCAAAGCAGGGGATTGATGCTGTTCGCGCCCTATCCTCCCTTGGCGACGAGGAGGTCCGAGTAGCCGCCAGCCTGCCCCAGTTGGGTTATTTAGTACTGTCTGTCCCGCCTGGAACGGAGCGGGAATGGGCGCGACGACTGTCCTCCAGTACTTTTGTTGAGAATGCCCAACCGGAGTTCATCTACCGCCTCCTCCTCAATCCAAACGACTTCTGGTTCTATGCCTATAAAGGCGAAAACTCCCTGTACCAGTGGAACCTCCGGACCATAAATGCCCCCAGCGCCTGGGACATCAACACCGGATCCTCTGATATAACCATCGCCATAGTGGACACGGGGGTGGACGACCGCCACGATGAGTTCGCTGGAAAGGTGACGCTTAAGGCGGACTTCATAAACGAATTAAATCCTTTCGACGGCCTGGGATTCCACGCCACCCATGTCGCGGGCATTGCCGCCGCCAGGACCAATAATGCTACCGGCATCGCCGCCGTTTCCTGGGGTGCGAAGATCATGTCCGTAAAAGTGGCCGACCACTTCGGCAAGGCGCCGGAAACCATCGCGGCCCAGGGCATAGTGTTTGCCGCTGACAACGGGGCCAACATCATAAACCTGAGCTTCGGTGGCGAGGAGGAGTCCAAACTGATGCAGGATGCGGTAGACTACGCCTATAACAAGGGCATACTGGTAGTGGCCGCCGCCGGCAACTGCGCCGACCCCGACAAGTTCATTCAGTGGGATTGCAAGTCCCTCAACCCACCAATATATCCGGCGGCCGGCAAGAACGTCCTGGCGGTTGGGGCTAACAACGAACAGAACCAGAGGCCTTCCTATGCCGAACATTTAAGCTACATTGCGGTGGCAGCCCCCGGTGACGATATTCTCAGCACCCTGCCAAATCAGGGCTATGGGCGAGCCGGCGGTACCTCCATGGCCGCTCCCCATGTGTCCGCCCTGGCCAGCCTTATCTGGTCAGTCAACCCCAGCTTTACCAATGCCCAGGTGGCGAACATAATCACCTCCACGGTAACTGACCTGGGACCAGCCGGTAAGGACGACGACTTTGGCTACGGACTCATCAATGCACGAGCGGCCCTGGTCAAGGCGTCCGAGCCAACGCCAACG
>JAUYDP010000296.1 GCA_030691805.1 Dehalococcoidia bacterium
TATGGGGTTCTTACGATGGGTAATGCACTGGACCCGGAAGACGGTGCGAGGCGCCTTTCCGCCAGCGTCGTATCCAGTGAATTCTCCGAAGGAGCCTTCCATTCTTCTTTCCCCAGGGTAGACCATCCCCTCGAGAACGATCTCCGAGGTGGCGGGGACTTCCAGGTCTATGGTCTCACATTTAACCAGCTCTACCGGAGCGCCACGAAGCCCCCCGGCAGCCTCGGCTTCGGTTATCTCAGCAGGGAAGCTTGTGGCAGCCGCCACGCTGGAGAGAGGATCGGTCCCAATAGCGATCGCCATAGGCATGGGTTGGCCCCTGGACTCGTATTTCTGATAATAGATATTCGGGCCATGTTGATAGGGGGTCGCCAGCCACCCCAGGGTCTTTTCATCATGGACCATGTGCCGGTACATGCCCCAGTTCACCCAGCCGGTGTCCGGGTCCTTGTTTATGTCAATATGCCAGGTGCCGATATACCGCCCGCCGTCTCTTCCATGTATCAGGGGGACAGGGAGGTCCAGGACGTTCACGGCGTCGCCCAGACGAATGACCTCTTTACACGGGCCGGTTTTCACTATTAAAGGCTTGACCTGGCTCTGGACCCTTTCTGCAAACTCATCAATGAGCTTAAGAATAGGAGTAGCTTTGGGTAAACCCATGGCTATCGCCAGGCGCCCATGACTGGGACGGGTCCCAGACATCAGGTTCGCCAGTACCCTGTATCCTGCCGGGTAGCCTTTTATATTCTCGAAAAGCGGCGCCGGCGCTCTAAGCTCGATTGCCCTACGGCTGATGGCGCCCAACTCCAGGTTCCAATCCACTTCGGTTTTTATATGCCGTAGCTCGCCTTCCTCTTCCAATTTGGCTATATACTCGCGCAGGTCTCTAAAAGCCACTAGTTTCCCCCTTTAAGTTCGCGCAATATCATCGTTGTTAACTACAGACTGGATGCCTGTGCAGCTTGGTTCCAGCCCGGTCAACGAAGCTTGGTCTCCTTCAAATTCACCCCAGACGCCCCATTAAGGGGTCCAGAGTGCGCCAACAATGCCCTTGTTATATTCAGGGCTACACCCCGTGAGGCATCGGCAAACAACTCACAGGCACTACACCCACGTTAGGAACGAGGAAATAGATTACGCACGGTCAAGAGAGCGGCACTTGTAGCCCTCTGCATAGGCTAATTTAGCATAGGGGAAATATAGCACAGGCTGTTCTTTGGTGTCAAAGCTAGGAACCGCAGTTTCCCCATCTTCCAGCATGGCCCAACTGGCCGTGACAGGACTCCCCAGGGGACCGGAAACCGTGGTCTGGTGCGTTTCGCCCTTTTGGGCGTAGAGGATAGCCTCCATAGTCCCATCACCCCCGTCGGCGACAGGCGCCAGAATAGTCTCAGCTTGGGGCAAAACCGACCGGACGCCCAGTTCCATGGCGCGGGAAGCCTGAAGAGGGGAGAGGCTCCCCTTGAAAGCGGCGGGGGCGATGACTATCTTCATTTCGGGCCGGTTTATGCCACTTTAGGGGGCGCTGCTATAAGGCCCTCGCCAGACGTAAAGTCCTAAAATCGCCAGGCCCAATAGCAGACGGTAGATCACAAAAGGCATAGTGGAATGGCGCTGTAAATACCGGAGAAGCAGGGCGATGGTGGCGAAGCCGGCCACAGCCGAAGCCATCGCGCCGAGGACAAAAGGAAGACGGTCGTCCGGAAGAAGTCCGCCTAATAAGGCCGAGGATAGGCGCTTCGCGGAGGCCCCCAGGATAATTGGCGTGCCCAGCATAAAGCTAAAGCGGGCGGCGGACTCCCGCTGCAAGCCTCTGAAAAGTCCCATACTTATGGTGGCGCCGCTACGACTTACACCGGGGATTACCGCGAACGCCTGGGCAATTCCAATGAGTAGGGAATCAGCAAGCGAGACGCTCTCCATGCCTCGAACGTGTTTGGCCAGCCGCTCGGCGAGCAGAAGGACCAGGCCGAGCAAAATCAACATGGCAGCCACGAGGCGGATGTCACGAAAGGCGGTCTCCGCCTCATGCTCGAAGAGGACCCCAGCTACCACACCCGGGATAGTGCCCAACAGCAGCAGCCAGCCCATGCGAGTCTGTGGCCCGAACACGGACAGCCGGGCTATCCCTTGGACAAAGTCCCATCCAATCCGCCACCAGTCCCGCCAAAAATAGGCTATGACGGCCAGGAAGGTCCCCAGGTGCAGGCCCACATCGAAAGTAAGGCCAGGGTCCTGCCATCCGAGAAGCCATGGCAATAGGACCAGGTGCGCGGAGCTACTAATAGGCAGGAACTCCGTTACACCCTGGACCAGCCCCAGTACGACGGCTTCGACTAACCCCACAGGCTATTGGGCAAGAAAGGCACCATAAGCAAAGCCACGATATTGATGATCTTGATCATGGGATTGATAGCCGGGCCAGCCGTGTCCTTATAGGGGTCCCCAACGGTGTCGCCGGTCACGGCTGCCTGATGGGCCGGACTGCCCTTGCCCCCGAAGTTACCGGCCTCGATATATTTCTTGGCGTTATCCCAGGCGGCGCCGCCGGTAGTCATGGAGATGGCCACGAAGAGGCCGGTAACGATGGCGCCTACCAGGACGCCTCCCAGGGCTTTGGGCCCCAGCACCATGCCCACCACTACGGGAGCGAGCACGGGGATTAGCGCCGGCACCATCATCTCCTTTATGGCAGCCTTGGTGACGATATCAACG
>JAUYDP010000305.1 GCA_030691805.1 Dehalococcoidia bacterium
CGCCTTTGCCCAGACGAATAGCCTCTTCCGCCACCCTCAAAACCTGCTTCGGCCCGAACGCCGCCGGGTTGTTCAGTATCTTCTCAATCTCCTGCTGCGAACGGAGCCGCTGTTCATTCCAAACCTTAGCGCCGATGTACGCTGCGCCCACGGCTACGCCCATTCCTAAAGCCAGCGGTCCACCCCATTTCAAAACCTGGCGGAAGGCGGCGTCCCTTACGGCAGGGTTCTCGTCACCATTGGCCAGCTTTATTAGCTCCGCCTCAAGATGGTCAACCAGGGCCTTATCACCTGAGTCACGAACAGTCTTCTCTGACTCACCAACGCCTTCCAGCCGTCGCCTGAAATTAGGGTGGCGAAGCTTTTCCAGTCTCTTCCACCAGGAAGTCGTGCCCTGACCTTGGTTTTCTGGTTCGGCCATTTTCCCTCCCGGGGATTAGTCTCTGGCGCGATGATAACGGTACAGGCGGTATACGTCAAGCAGAGAATCCCAACAAATCCTTGCCAATCCCTTTAATAATATGCTAAACTCTACCAGAGAGTTAGGAGGTAGATTGGAATAAATTGGCTGCTACGAACATAGTCTCGATGAAGACGCTCTTGGAGGCGGGGGTCCACTTCGGGCATCAGACCCGGCGTTGGGATCCCCGTATGCGGCCTTACATCTTCACGGAGCGCAACGGTATTCACATAATCGACCTCCAGCAGACAGTCGTCAAGCTTAATGATGCATACCAATTCGTTCGTGAACTGGTAGCCAAAGGAGAGTCGATACTCTTTGTAGGGACCAAGAAACAGGCCCAGGAGTCAATCGCATTAGAGGCCGAGCGTTGCCATATGTTCTATATTAACCGCCGTTGGCCGGGCGGTCTCCTGACCAACTTTCAGACCATCCAAAGTCGCATTGACTTCCTGGTCCGTCTGGAAGACCGTAAACTCAAGGGAGAGTTCGATCGGCTTCCCAAGAAGGAGCGCTTGATCCTTGAGGACAAGATCCAGCGTCTTAACCGCCTGATGGGCGGCATCAAGGAGATGGTGAAGTTCCCAGGAGCGCTCTTCATTATAGACCCGAGCAAGGAGCGCATCGCGGTTAGCGAAGCCCGAAGGGTGGGTATTCCCATCGCCGCCCTGGTTGACACTAACTGCAATCCCAACGAAATAGACTATCCTGTCCCCGCCAACGATGATGCCATTCGAGCGGTGAAGCTCTTGAGCAGCAAGGTCGCCGATGCGGTCCTCGAGGGCCTGGACGCCCGACAGTTCGCTGAGGAAGCGGCCGAGGGCCTGGAAGAGCTCCCGCTAGGAGAGGTATTTGAGTTTGCGAGCGAGGAGGAAGCCCCAGCCGAGGCTGGGTCCTCCGGGACCGCCCTGGAATCTTCAAGCACCTAGAGGAAACATTTGGCCGATATTTCATTAGAAAGCATTAAGAAGCTCCGCGAGTTGACCGGAGCCGCCATTATGGAATGTAAGAGGGTCCTGGCCGATACCGGTGGAGATACCCCCAAGGCGCTCGAGATATTGAAGGCCAAGGGCTTGGCCAGAGCCGAAGAGAAGTCCTCCAGAGTAGCCTCTCAGGGAACGATCGAGGCATATATTCATGCTGGTGGGCGGATCGGGGCGCTGATCGAGTTGAACTGCGAGACTGACTTTGTGGCTCGCACGGACGCCTTCAAAGAGCTTGCGCACAATCTCGCTATGCAAGTCGCCGCCATGAACCCACGCTTTGTCTCCCCGGAAGATGCCCCTGCCGGGGATAACTTAGACCCTAAGAATGACTGCCTTCTCCTTCAGTCTTTCATCAAGAGCCCTGATATGACCATTCAGGACTTGATCAAACAGCATGTCGGCATCCTTGGGGAAAACGTCAGGGTACGGCGTTTCTCCCGCTTTGAGTTAGGCACCTAGGACCGCCCCAAACGAGCATGTCCGAGAGCCGATACAGCCGGATTATGCTCAAGCTCAGTGGCGAGGCCCTTCAGGGAAAGAGTTCTTTTGGCATTGATCTCCCAACCCTGAACAGCTTTGCCCAGCAGATCAACCGGGTTAAAGAGTTGGGTGTGGAAGTAGCTATTGTCGTTGGTGGAGGCAACTTCTGGAGAGGCAGCAACGCCAGCGCTAACGGCATGGAAAGGGCTGCTGCCGACTATGCCGGGATGCTGGCCACAGTAATCAACGCCCTGGCTCTTCAATGGGTAATGGAGGCAGAGGGTATCCATACTCGCGTACAATCGGCCATTGATATTCTCAAGGTAGCTGAGCCTTACATTCGCCGCCGGGCGATGCGGCATCTGGAGAAGGGACGTGTAGTTATCTTCGCTGCCGGGACCGGCAACCCCTATATGACCACCGACACGGCCGCCGCCTTGCGGGCAGTGGAGATCGGGGCTGAAGTGCTGCTAATGGCCAAGAACGGGGTGGACGGCGTTTATAGCGATGACCCCCAGAAGAACCCAAGCGCCAGCCGTTTCGAACGGCTAACTTATCTAGAAGCCCTTAATCTCGGGCTACGGGTTATGGACAGCACCGCTCTATCGCTTTGCATGGAGAACAAGCTGCCCATCATAGTCTTTGACGTGCAGGTCCCTTTCAACATCGAGCGGGCTGTAAGAGGAGAGCCAATCGGCACCTTTGTCGATGGAGGCTCACTGTCCGCTACTTCCTTCGCTGACAACTAATCGAGGTTAGGCAAAGTGAATTCAATTGACGGCATCCTGACTGAGGCAGACGACAAGATGAAAAAAGCCGAGGATGCCCTTCGCCGAGAGTTGGTGGCAATCCGCACCGGCAGGGCAAACTCAGGCCTGGTTGACCATCTGCTGGTTGACTATCACGGTACGCTGGTCCCCTTGAACCAGCTTGCAAACATCTCGATCCCTGAGTCGCGCATAATATTGATACAACCCTGGGACCGTAGCTCCCTTCACACCATCGAAAAAGCTATCCTAAAGTCGGAATTGGGACTTAATCCCAATAATGACGGCAACGTTATCCGGCTGGTGCTACCTCAGCTTACTGAGGACCGCCGCAAAGAGCTGGTGCGGGTGGTGCACAAAAAGCTTGAGGACGGCCGGGTATCCCTTCGGAACATTCGGCGGGACGCGGTGGAACACTTGAAAAAACTGGAAAAAGACCGGCATATCTCCGCGGACGACGTTCACCGCAGTCAAGACAAGCTACAAAAATTGACTGACAAGTGTATGGTAGAAGTAGACCGACTCGGAGAATCTAAAGAAGCCGAGCTTATGGAAGTCTAAACCCGTGCCTGATAGTTGTCTCCAGATCGCCAACCTACCGACCCATGTGGCCATCATCATGGATGGTAATGGACGCTGGGCGCAGCAAAGGGGATTGCCGCGACTGGCTGGCCACCGGGCCGGAACCGAGAATGTCAGCCGTGTGATCGAGGCGTTCTCCGACGAGGGCATCAAATTTCTGACGTTATACGCCTTTTCCACCGAGAACTGGGGGCGTCCCCAACCGGAAGTGAATGGCCTCCTTCAGATCCTGGCGGAGATGATTGATAAGGAAACGGAGAACCTCTTCCGCAATGGGGTCCGCCTAATGCACTTGGGCAGGATAGAGGAGCTTTCTCTTGAACTCCAGAAAGCTGTCCGCAGGACGGTCAAACGCACTGAGAGTAACACCAAGATAAACGTCTGCGTAGCCTTCAACTACGGGGGCCGGGCGGAAATCCTTGATGCAGTCCGCCGTCTCCTGGTGGAGGGTATAGAGGCGTCCCAGTTAGACGAGGAGGCTTTTAGCCAGAGGCTCTACACCGCAGGCATGCCCGACCCTGACCTGATCATCCGCACCGCGGGGGAGATGCGCCTCAGCAACTTCCTGATATGGCAGGCGGCTTACGCCGAGTACTACACCACCCCGGTTTTCTGGCCGGACTTCGGGCGGGAAGATGTCCAGCAGTCCTTGCTGGCCTACAGCCAGAGACAGCGCCGCTTCGGAGGCCTTTAGACACTGACCGGGGCTAGCCCATCTTAGGACAGGCCATGCTACGCCAGCGTCTTATCAGCGCCGCCGTCCTTTTGCCCCTCTTCTTGATAGTCACGTTTGTTGGCGACCCCTGGTATTCACTGGCCATAACAATTGTTGCAGCCCTGGCGTACCACGAATTCTACACCATAATCTCTCAAGGGGGTTACGCACCCCTTCGGCTCACCGGGCTGTTCTTTACATTACTGTTCATAGGCAACGGCTTCCTGGCCGCTCATGGGCTTGGAAACTACACCAACCCCATCCTGGCCGCCGCGGCCCTGGCGCCCCTAATCCTTCTAATAGTACGCCCTACTCAGAACGGTTCTGCTGGGAACTGGGCCTTGACCCTGGCGGGCAGCCTCTACGTGGGCTGGTTTTTAAGCCTCTTTGTCTTGTTGCGCAATCTGCCCGGGGGACTATCCTGGGTACTCCTGGCGGTCCTGTCCACCTTCGCCTGCGACTCAGCCGCCTATCTAGCGGGTAGAGCGTGGGGTAGGCGTAAGATGGTCCCGCACCTCAGCCCCGGAAAGACCTGGGAAGGGGCCATAGGCGGGTTCTTAGCGGCAGTTATATCGGCCACAGTACTTTCAATTGTCTTCAATACGTTTCTCACATCACTGACGGTCCCCCTTGCTATCCCGCAGGCCCTGCTTCTGGGCGCCCTGGTGGGCATCCTGGCCCAACTGGGAGACCTGGCTGAATCCCTCCTTAAGAGGAGCGTCCTGGCCAAAGACGCCGGCGGCCTCATTCCCGGCCACGGCGGCATCCTGGACCGGCTGGATAGCCTGTTGTTCGCTGTAGCAGGGACGTACTTCTTCGCATGGTGGTCATAATGAGGGTTGTTTTAGCTCGACCCCGACCCTGGAAAGGGCCTGTTATCCAAATATGAAGCGCCTGGCTATCCTCGGCAGCACAGGCTCCATCGGCGCCCAGACCCTGGACGTGGTTCGGGCATTGCCCGGGCACTTTCAGGTGGTAGCGCTATCGGGCGGGCGCAATCTGGAGCTCCTCAGGCAGCAGGTAGAGGAATTCCGGCCTCTCCTGGCCTACAGCCCGGTGGAGGGCGCGGCGGCGGCGCTCGCAGGCGCTGGCGTCCGGATTTCGCCGCTTGAAGAGATTGTCACTAACGGAAGGGTGGACCTGGTGGTCATGGCCATATCCGGCAGCCCAGCCCTCTCGCCCACTCTGGCTGCCCTTCGCGCTGGCAAGACCGTGGCCCTTGCCAGCAAGGAAGCCCTGGTTATGGCTGGCGCATTGGTAATGCGGGAGGCCCGGGAACACGGCGTTCAGCTCTTGCCTGTTGATAGCGAACACAGCGCTATATGGCAATGCATCCAGGGCGAAGTCGGACGGGATGAGATAGCGAAGGTGCACCTCACCGCCTCCGGAGGGGCCTTTCGAGACCTCTCCCGTGAACAACTGGAGCAAGTGACCCCCGAGGAGGCCCTGCGGCATCCAACCTGGCGTATGGGCAGAAAAGTGACCATAGATAGCGCCACTCTGATGAACAAAGGTCTCGAAGTAATTGAGGCCCACTGGCTCTTTGACCTCCCCTTTGATAGAATTGATGTAGTAATGCACAGAGAAAGTATCGTCCACTCGCTGGTCGAGTTTGTGGACGGTTCGGTAAAGGCACAGCTTGGTGTGCCTGACATGCGGTTACCCATTCAATATGCGTTGACCTATCCGAGCCGCCTCCCAAATGAAGAACTGCCCCGCCTGGACTTGGCGAGCATGGGACCACTTACCTTCAACGACGTGGAACTGGGGCGCTATCCATGCCTGCGCCTGGCTTTGGAGGCGGCCCGAGCCGGGGGCACTGCCACGACCGTCCTGAACGCTGCCGACGAGGTGGCCGTAGAGAGGTTTCTCGCTGGAGATATCGCCTTTCTGGATATTCCACGTCTCGTTGAGAGGGTGCTGGCGCAACACCAGCCTGTGGCTGGCCCTGAACTAGAAACTATTCTGGAGGCTGATGCCTGGGCTAGAGCCCAGGCTCGGAAGGCGATCTAGTGACAAATCTCCTGGCCTTCGTGGCCGTCTTCGCCCTTCTAATCCTGGCCCACGAGGCGGGGCACTTCTTCACAGCCAAGCGCGCTGGTGTGCTGGTTCAGGAATTCGGGTTCGGGTTTCCTCCTCGCATCTTTGCGGTTCGAAAAGGAGAGACGGAATACTCCCTTAACCTGATCCCACTAGGTGGGTTTGTGAGGATGTCCGGTGAAGAAGACCCTTCGGAACCCCGCAGTCTGGCAAGCAAGGGCATAGGGACACGGTTTCTTATCCTTAGCGCAGGCGGTATCATGAACGCCTCCCTGGCCTTCGTCCTTTTTATCTTAACCTTTATGATTCCCCAGGAAGTCATGGAAGGTCAGGTACAGATCACAGGCATTGCGCCTGGCTCTCCGGCTGAGCAGGCGGGGCTTCAGCCAGGCAACGTCATTCTGAGGGTCAACGACCGGCCTATCCGCGGCTCGCCAGACCTGGCCTACAACGTTAACCTGAATCTGGGCAAAGAACTGGTACTTTATGTAAAGGAATCCACCGGCCCTTCAGCCCAGCGAACCGTCCGTTTGGTCCCCCGCTGGAACCCGCCGCCAGGCCAGGGGGCCATGGGCGTTGGGATTGCCATGGCTAATGCCTACCGAACGACGCAGTCCTATCCTGTTTGGGAAGCGGTGCCTCTGGGCTTGCGCAAGGGCATAGACTTCCTAACCCTGGCCAAGAACGATATCCAGGGCGCTATGGGGCGCGGGGGTCCGCCGCCCGTGACGGGTCCAATAGGGATTTACCAGATTACCGGAGTGGTGGCCAGCTTCGGCTTTGGAGCTCTGCTCGAGTT
>JAUYDP010000384.1 GCA_030691805.1 Dehalococcoidia bacterium
CGCCAGGGTCTCACGGTTAAGTCCTTTCCACGCCTCTTTGTAGACCAGCGAGCAACACTCCTCATGGAACTGGGGGGTCCGGCCCTTATCCCTGGCGTACTCGGCTATCCCATCCGCCGGAAAAGCGATGCCATCTAGTCCAGCGTCCACCGCCATCCGATCCACCGCCCACTTGTACGGGCCACCGGGCCGTGAGCACCCCAGGAGCAGCGGGGTCTGAGGCAGGGCCTGCCGCGCCCGGCGGAAGAAAGAGCCAACCTCACCCGGCTCCGGCGGGCGCACCCCGGCCATGGGGGTCCCATCCCAGGGCGTCAGGATGACCAGCACCAGGGCGGCCACAGGGTAGCGGGCAACCATCCTCAGGGCGGCGTCTTCCCCCACAAACCTTCCATAGTGGAGGCCAAGAACGATATGGGGGATAGTAGGAACCCCGTAAGAGGTAAGGGCCTCCAGCGACCCGGCGTAGTCCTCGACCCGGGCGGCCAGATGATAAACGTCCCGTATGGTCTCCTCTGTGCCCAGGATATCAATCATCGCCCCGTCTACGCCGGCGCCGGCCAGTGCCCCGGCCAGGCTTCGCCTCACCAGGCCGGTGTGGACCACCACCTGCATTGCCAGCCCTTCCCTGACCCGGCGCAGATCCTCTATCACGTCCAGGAGAGGCACCTGTCCCCTTGTATCGGCTCCTCCCGTCACCAGCACCCCGTGCGCCCCCTTTTCCTTCAGGGCGCGGCATACCTCATACAGGCCCAACCGGCCCAGGGGCACCATGGACTCCAGGAGCTTCCCCCGGCAATGGTCACATTGAAGGGCACACCTGGAGCCGGTAAGGCTGATGGGGACGAAGCCACGCGGGTTCGCCTGCGTGTACTCGCTAGTCTCGTACCGCTTCAAACCGGGTGCGTAAAAATGGATATCCTTTGCCATGTTACAGTTCTTTCGGTCCATGGTAGGGGCGGTTCGTGAACCGCCCCTACATTTATTTATTTGAAAAGAAGCGGGTGTGCTATAAGTTTTTGGGCGATTGGGGGTACGCCCCCCTCCCCCTCCCTGGCCGACACAGCGGTCGGCCGCTACGACCTGGTAAACCATACCCCGCATCTTTTTTCCCCCAAACATACTGGCGGACGTCCCTGTCTACCAAACCGTAGTGGCGGACGGCCCGAGCTTGTTGATAAACTTGATAAAGTACGGAGTTGTCTTCCCTACCATGGCCGAGCAGGCGTCGCTCACGTAGTAGCGAGGCATGCCTCGCCACTACAGATGCCTCGTGACTGGCCCATTGACGGGTTTTTCAACAACCTCGCCCTGTCCGCCAGGGGTGGGGCGGGGGGCTACCACTCAAGAGCCCGGCGCCAAATTGTTTCACCAAGCCTCATGGAAAAACCTTCTTATACGGTACTATGTCCCTTCTGCGGGGAAGGAGGGACACCCCCCAACTCCCCCCGCTCTGGCTCAACGTTCCTTCTGCGGAGAGGAGGGAAGACCCCCCAACGCCCACCCCCTGGCTCTACGTTCCTTCTGCGGGGAAGAGCCCCTTATCCCTATAGTCCTTTATCTCCGCCTCCAGCCAGGCCTGGACCTGCTCCGATCCATGGGCCAGATCAGCCAGGTCCGGCTTCAGGTTGGAAGGCTCGATTACCACGAACCAGCCCTGGCCGTAGTAGTCCGTGTTTACCAGGCGCGGATTGGCGATCACTTCCTGGTTCACCTCGGCGATCTTTCCAGCGACCGGGGCCTTGAGAGGGCCAATGTATTTACCGGCCTCCAGAGACCCAAAGGCCCGGCCCTTGGCCACGACCTTGCCTACCGGCATCAATTTGAGATAGGCCACGGTCCCAGCGGCCTTCTGCCCGAACTGGTCCAGCCCAACCCTCACCATTCCGTTCTCGATCCCGGCCCAGAGGTGGTCCTTGCGGTCGTAGTAGAGGTCGTCGGGAAGATAGAACTCCTCGGCCTTGGCCATTTCCTGCTCCTATTCGATAGACTTCAGGATCAACTCAGTGAGGTCTAGAACTTCCACTTTATTGTCGCTCTTCTGGGCGGAGGTCCGAAACATTCGGGTACACTGAGGACACCCAGTTACAATAGCCTCCGCCCCGCTCTTCAACAGGGCGTAATAGCTGGCCAGCGAAACATCCCGCGCCAGGCCGGCATCCACTATCTCCAGGTCCCCGCCGCCGCCGCAGCAATGTGCCCGTTCTGCGGTGGCGGGCGGCTCTTTCAGGGTAAGGCCAGGGACGCTGGCTATGACCTCCCGGGGGGCGCGGTAGACCCCGGAGTTGCGTCCCAGGTCACACGGGTCGTGATAGGTGACCGTCATTTCCAAGGTCTTGGGCCGGAGGCGGCCATCTTTGATAAGACGCGCTATGAACTGGCTGGAGTGTAGCATCTCCACGTCCGGCATACGAGGCGTGTATTCCTTTATCCAGGTATTGTAGCAGGAAGGGCAGTTGAAGATGACGGTCTTAGCCCCGACCTTCCGGACCATCTCGATGTTATGGGCGATTAGCTCCTCCGCCAGGTCACGCATCCCCGCAGCCTTGAGGGGGAATCCACAGCACCACTCCTTCTCGCCCAGGATGGTGAAGTCCACACCGGCCTTCTCAAGCACCTGGACAAAGGCCTGGGGGATGTTCTGGATTGCGGGAGAAAAGGAAGACATGCAGCCAACGTAGTAGAGCACCTCGGCTGTTTCCCGCTGGTAAAGGTCCTCCGGCGCCTGCATCATGTAGTCCACCCAGCTTGCCCGCTCCGCATTGGGCCAGTTGACGACGTTGCGAGTGGCAACGATGGCATCCCGGGCGGTATTCAGGTTCTGGGGATGGACGCCCCGGTCGGCCAGATCATTTCGCATGGAGAACCAGAGGCCGAGGAGGTCAATCTTGGCCGGACAAACCTCGGCACACCGGGAACACAGGGTGCAGCTATAGACTCCTTTGGCAAAATCCTGCATCTCCGCCTCGGCCGGTGCTTTCTGGAAGAGCCGGGAGAAGAATATCCCCCGACCCTCACCCATAAGGATGGCGCGGAACTGCTTCAACTTGCCGGCTGGAGCCGTGAGGTCTGTCCCCAACCTCCCATAGGTCTCACAGGCCTTTAGGCACTCCCCGCAACGGGTACAAGCATCCAGCTCCATAAGCTGCCGCATAGTGAAGCGGCGATTGTTGGCCCCCATCGTCCGAACCCCTTATCCTTTTCTTCGAAAGGCGCCTTTCACGCCCTTTGATGCTCCGCCTCCCGTAGGGAGAAAGCCACCACTGAGATTGGGCTCACCAGCGGGTGAAAGAGCTTGCTATGCGGCAGGTAGGCGCCCATGGCCGAACCCAGGAGGAAATGGAACCACCACACTGCCGGATATATATTCTCCCAGGGCCATTCGGACGGAAGCCACTGCCTGACCCACTGGCCGGCGAAGGAGTAGGCCGCGACGCCGGCGGAGACCCCCTCCACATTCAGCCGGGCCGTTTCCAGGAAGAACCCCGAGAGGACACCCAGTCCTACGCCAGCCATAATGAATATGTCGTCCGGTGTGCTCTTAAGCTGGTGTACCCCAAACACATAACGTCGCGCCATCGCCACGGACGCCCCCAGAATCGCCATCAGCCCGAAGACCTCGTTAGCCACAGCAAACCACGGGGTGTCCTTGTTGAAAGAGACCAGGTGAAGGTCTATGGCCATATTCCCAACGCTTCCGATAAAGAAGAGACCGAGCAGTCCCCACATCATGGCGGTGTGCATGAGCCAGCGGGTGAAGCTTTCCCGGAGCACCTGCTTCTGTAGGATGACGTTATCAAGAAGATACCGGTAGGTTGGGCCTCTTCCCAGGGCCCGTCTCACCTGGCTCAAGATGTAGGATAGCTTCTCGCCGAGTGACCCTTTGACCCCAGAGCGAAGATCGCCCGAGAGCCAGAAGGTCACGTGCTCGTAGACGCCCCAGGAGAAGAGCAGGACGGTAAGGGCCGTCACTATGTGAAATATGATGCTATCTTTGGTCATTTCTTACCCTTG
>JAUYDP010000415.1 GCA_030691805.1 Dehalococcoidia bacterium
GGACTACGAAAAAGCGACCGGCTATTTCCAGAGGGCCGTGGAACTGACCCCCAATAATCCCACCAGGCTTGCCGCTCTGGGATGGAGCCTCTTCAATCTTCAACGTTACCGGGAGGCGCGCACCGCCTTTGAGAAAGCCTCCCAGATTGACCCTGCATTAGCCCTGGCCAAAGAGGGCCTGGCAGCCACAGAGGGTAAGCAATAGCGTTTATGTTGCTTTTTGGCTCCTCCGCCTATATAATAAGTTTGAACGTCGGGCTATAGAGGTTTGGAAAGCCAATGGAAAGTATGGGTGAATACCTGGACGCTCAGGATCAGTCCTTCCACAGCCCCCGCCGTGGAGAGGTGGTCACGGGTATAGTAGTGTCCAAATCAAAGGACGGGATCCTGGTTGACATCGGGTCCAAGTACGAAGGGATCATCCCCGAATCGGACCTGGCTGGGCTGGAACCGGAATATGTCGAATCCATAAGTGTGGGGGATGAGATACCCGTTTACATAGTGCGTCCAGATAGCCCTGACGGCTCTGTACTTCTCTCCCTTCGTCGTGGCGCGGCGGAGAAGGAATGGCAAACGCTGGGCGAGCTGTTCAAGGACGGAGAGATTTTCGAGGGCAAAGTCATAGGCCGCAACAAAGGGGGATTGATTGTAGGCTTCGAGGGCATCCGTGGCTTCGTTCCACTATCGCAGATTGCCAGCTTGTCTCAACCCAGCGGCAACGGCTCGGTAGACGACCGGCTGGAAGAGTTGGTAGGCAAGATGATCTGGCTCAAGATCATCGAGATGAATCGCCGGCAGAACCGGCTCATCCTGTCGGAGAGACTAGCCCTTCACAACTGGCGAAGGCAGCAGAAAGAGCGCCTGGTGCAAGAGATACAGGCAGGGCAGACTGTTCACGGCAGGGTCAGCAGCCTTTGTGATTTCGGGGCCTTCGTAGACCTCGGAGGCGCCGACGGTCTGGTGCCACTATCCGAGCTATCCTGGGGTCGTGTGAAGCATCCTAAGGAAGTGCTCCAGGTGGGCGACGAGGTTGATATTTTCGTGCTCAACGTGGACCAGGAGGCAAAGAGGATCGCCCTGAGTTTACGGCGGGCGCAGCCAAGTCCTTGGGATAATATCAACCAGAGATACCAGCTCGGGCAGTTAGTTCCGGCAACGGTAACGAAGCTGACAAAGTTTGGGGCCTTCGCCCGGTTGAGCGACGGACTGGAGGGGTTGATACACATCTCCGAGCTTGAAGACCGGAGGATTGGCCATCCCAAGGAAGTCATCAACGAGGGCGATGAGCTGACCCTCAAGGTAATAAGTATAGATCCCCAGAGGCAGCGCTTGGGTCTGAGCCTGAAACAGGCTCAGGAAGTCCTGGGGCGCTGGCAGGGAATGATGGAAAGCGTTGCGTCCCCCGCCAAGGTGGCAGGGAATGCCATGCCGGAATCCGATGAACAATAGATAGGAGCCGCTGGCGAAGTCTGGAGGCGCAAGATGGCTGATAGATTCGACAAATTCACAGAGAGAGCGCGCAAGGTTCTGACGCTGGCCCAGGAAGAGGCCCAGCGTTTTAACCATAACTATATTGGCACAGAGCACCTCCTTCTGGGCCTCGTGCGCGAGGGCGATGGCGTTGCAGCCAAGGTGCTAGCCAACCTCGGGGTCGAGCTAAACAAGGTCCGCTCAGCAGTAGAGTTCATTATCGGGCGAGGCGACCGGACAGTGACGGGCGAGATCGGTTTGACCCCCCGAGCCAAGAAGGTCATCGAACTGGCTGTAGACGAGGCGCGCCGCCTTAGCCACCACTATATTGGCACAGAGCACCTTCTCCTGGGTTTGGTCCGCGAAGGGGAAGGCATCGCCGCAGGAGTGCTGGAAAGCCTTGGCATTAATCTCGAGAAGGTGCGGTCGGAGACCATCCGCATCCTGAGCCAGAGCAGTGTCCATGCCCATGCAGATGCTCGGACGGCCACCAAGACCCCTACCATTGACCAGTTGGGCATAGACCTTACGGCGGCGGCCCGGGCCGGAAAGCTGGACCCTGTCGTTGGACGCGCCAAGGAGATCGAGAGGGTTATCCAGATACTAAGCCGCCGTACCAAGAATAACCCTGCCCTCATCGGCGAGCCCGGCGTGGGTAAGACCGCCATCGTGGAGGGGCTGGCCCAGCGGATCGTTCAGGGTGATGTTCCCGAGACGCTGCGCGGCAAGAGAATGCTGACCCTGGATATCGGCCTTCTGGTAGCCGGCACCAAGTACCGTGGGGAGTTCGAGGAGCGCCTGAAGAAGATAATCGAAGAGATACGCAACTCCGGCAACTGCGTTTTGTTCATAGACGAGCTACACACTATCGTCGGAGCCGGGGCTGCCGAGGGCGCCGTAGATGCCGCTAATATCCTTAAGCCCTCCCTCTCACGGGGCGAGCTACAGTGTATCGGCGCGACCACCCTTGACGAATACCGCAAGTACATCGAGCGAGATGCAGCCCTGGAGCGGAGATTCCAACCGGTGCTGGTGGAGGAACCAACCACCGAGGAGACCATCGAGATACTGCGTGGCATTAAGGAGCGATACGAGGCGCACCACCGTCTTATCATCTCCGACGAGGCTATTAAGGCCGCCGCTGAGCTGGCAGCCCGTTATATCGCCGACCGGTTCCTACCTGATAAAGCCATAGACCTGATTGACGAGGCATCCTCTCGTGTCAGGCTCCAGCGTTCACAGGCGCCTCCAACGCTGAAGGATGCCGGCAAGGCCCTGGAGACCATCCGCCGTGAGAAAGAGGCGGCCATCTCCAACCAGCAATACGAGTACGCGGCGGAGCTGCGTGACCGGGAATTGAAGCTCTTGGAAAAAACGGAGAAGCTGGAGTCTGGCTGGCAGGCGGCCGACCAGGAGAGCGAGCTTCCGGTAGTCACCGAAGAGAATATCGCCGAAGTGGTCAGCATGTGGACTGGCATACCCTTGACCCGTATCGCCGGCGAGGAGTCCGCCCGCCTTCTTCAGATGGAGGATGGCCTACACAAACGGGTTATAGGACAGCAAGAGGCTATTACCACCATCTCCAAGGCGGTGCGCCGGGCACGGGCCGGGCTGAAGAACCCTAAGCGGCCCATCGGCAGCTTCATCTTTCTCGGCCCAACCGGTGTTGGCAAGACCGAGTTGGTCAAGGCCCTGGCGGAGTTCCTCTTCGGCAGCGAGGATGCCCTCATCAAGCTAGACATGTCCGAATTCATGGAACGGCATTCCGTGGCCCGTCTGGTGGGCGCGCCTCCAGGTTACATCGGATACGAGCAGGGAGGCCAGTTGACCGAGGCCGTGAGGCGCAAGTCTTACAGCGCGATACTCCTGGACGAGATCGAGAAGGCTCATCCGGACGTGTTCAACATGCTGCTCCAGATCCTTGACGACGGCCACCTGACCGACGCCAAAGGACGGAGGGTTGACTTCCGCAACACGATCATTGTCATGACCAGCAACGTGGGCGCCGAGTTGATTCGCCGCGACACCTCACTGGGCTTCGCCATGAAGGTGGAGGAGGCGAAGGGCCAGCAGCAAGTATACGAGCGGATGAAGGAAAAAGTCCTGGCGGAGCTCAAGAAGACCTTCCGGCCGGAGTTCCTGAACCGGATAGATGGCGTGGTGGTGTTCCATGCCTTGCACAAGGATCATATCCGCCAGATCCTTGACCTGATGCTGATCCAGGTCCAGAAGGAACTTGACGCCCATGAGGTCAAGCTAGAGGTTACCGACGAAGCTAAGGACCTCCTCTGCGAGAAGGGCTACGACGAGACCTTTGGCGCCCGCCCACTCCGGCGGGTCATTCAGAACCTGGTGGAGGACCGGTTATCTGAGGGCATCCTTGAATCCCGCTTCCGGGCAGGGGACACCGTGATGATTGACCGGGAGGGAGACGACGTGGTGCTGCGTCCTCTAGTCCTCGTCGAGTCTAAGTGAAGCGGTCAAAGTACGTATGTCAGGAGTGTGGTAGCGAATCGGTAAAGTGGTTGGGGCGGTGTCCTGACTGCGGAGGTTGGAACAGCTTTTACGAAATAGTGGAGAGTCCAAAGAAGGGCTCTCCACTTTCGCGTTTTGGAACCGGCCAGGCCCCGGTAAGTCTCTCCCAATTACCCAGTGAGGACTTTCAACGGGTGCCGGTGCCCATCTCGGAGTTCCACCGGGTATTGGGGGGTGGCATAGTCCCGGGATCGCTGGTGTTAATCGGGGGCGATCCCGGTATCGGCAAGTCCACCCTCCTGCTCCAACTGGCCGACGCCATAGCTGAGTCCGTTGGGTCCGTTCTCTACGTATCGGGAGAGGAGTCCCTTCCTCAGATAGGCATGAGAGCGCAACGGCTCGGCATCCACCACCCGGGAATCCACCTACTAGCCGAGGGCAGCCTTGAACAAATCGTGGCCCAGTCCGAAGCGATGCGGCCCGGCCTTCTTATCGTTGACTCCATCCAGTCGGTAGTGCTGCAGGACCTGGGATCAGCGGCCGGCACGGTGGCCCAGGTAAGGGAATGCACCCTGCGTCTAATGAACCTTGCCAAGGGGAGCAACCTGCCCGTCTTCCTGGTGGGACACGTCACCAAGGAGGGGATGATCGCCGGGCCTAAGGTTCTGGAGCACATGGTGGACACCGTACTCTACCTGGAAGGTGAGCGATACCATTCCTTCCGCATCCTCCGGGCTGTCAAGAACCGTTTCGGCTCAACCAACGAGGTGGGCATATTCGAGATGAAGGGGAAGGGCCTGGCGGAGGTGTTAGACCCCGCCCAGTCTTTCCTGGCCATGCGGCCACCGCACCCTATCGGCTCCACCCTCACAGTGGCCATGGAGGGCGCCCGTCCCATGCTGGTGGAAATCCAGGCCCTGGCCAGCCGGACAGTCTTCGGACTTCCCAGGCGCACCGCAAACGGGGTTGATTTCAATCGCCTGCTGATGATTTCGGCGGTGCTATCCCGGCGGGTGGGGTTAGCTCTGCACGATCAGGACATCTTCGTGAACGTGGTGGGTGGCCTAAAGATAGAGGAGCCGGCCGCCGACCTGGCCCTGGCCATAGCCATCGCCTCCAGCCGCCGCAACGCAGCCCTGGACCCAGGTATGGTCTTCCTGGGAGAGGTAGGCCTGGGGAGCGAGCTTAGGGGGGTGAGCCAGACGGAGCGGCGTCTGGCGGAGGCCCAGAGACTGGGGTTCACGTCATTCGTCGTCCCAAAGACCGGCGAGCGCCACCCAGGCCCCAACGTCCACCACATCGCCACCCTCGGCGAGGCCCTGGCCCTGGCCATTGGGCGCCGGGGGCCGGAGCCGGAAGAAGAAGAAAACCGAGAGGATGAATAACCGCCTCCCGTAATCCGCAGATTTCACAGATTTCACAGATTTTTTACATTTAGGAGCGTCCATGTCCAACGAAGTCTCTTTGGAACTGTACAAGAAATACCAGGACCAGGTGCTTTCCTTGAGCACCGCCCGACAAAAAATGGAGGGGCAAAAAATGGTTCCGGCGCTAACGGACAGGGAGATCGCCCATAAACTGGGTCTCAGCGAGGAGCTGGCCCGGGAGATCCGCTGCCTGGCAGAGATGGACGGCATAAACATGGGCTGGTACCCGGAAGCCGAGGAATTCAAGCGGGTGCGGGCTGGAAGGATCAAGCGTTAGCATCGAGTGCGCAACAGGGTCCGCGCGACCGGCCGAAAATTGGGGAGTTGCTTTCCCGTTGGACTTATCGCATACCAGTCAGCATCTTGGGGGAGGAACCATGTCCGAGACAGTGATATACACAATCGCAGACTGTCCCTACTGTAAGGCCGCAAAGGACGACTTGCGGAGCCGGGCAGTGCCTTACCGGGAGATAGACGTGGCCGGCGATGCCGGGGCGAGGGATGAGATGATTGCCCTCAGCGGTGACAACACGGTGCCGGTCATCATTGAAGACGGCAAGGTGAGTATTGGCTACGGTGGAGGTTGACATGTGTAAAGCCGGCCGGGCGCCGGCGCACTCCTGATGTATCTCGAAGAATAAGGAGGGGATCTCTCAAACGCTTCCGTTCCCCCTAGATTGTTCATGGCGACTTCATTGCCTCATACCCCAAGCGGTAGAAGGAGACTGTTGAATTACTTCCGTAGTCGGCATCGTCCCCGATGCCGACGGTCGGGGTCAGAGACGACCCCGACTACGGGACCGGGTGTTGTTCAACAGTCTCAGAAGGGGCTTTGTTCGTCCAGCTTGCCTGGTGTATAATCCCTCTGGAACCCCCAAACGAATCCACGGATATGTATCAGAAGGAGCCTCTTGAAGAACCTGGCCGATTTCCTGGTAGGGAAGCTGAAAAAGGGGGAATCAGAAGAGACGCCCCCTGCCCCCACTCCACCTTCCTGCCCCCGCTGTAGCGCAGATCTCTCAGCTTCGGAGTTGTACCACCGCCTCAGGGTCTGCCATAACTGCCACCACCATTTTAGGCTAGGCGCCCGGCAGCGCATCGAATTATTGGCCGATGAGGGGTCGTTCAAAGAGGTAAACCGCCTGCTGGTATCCGTGGACCCTCTCTCCTTCACGGACAAGGTCTCCTACCGAAAGAGGCTGCAAGAGGCCCAACAGAAGACAGGTCTCACGGAGGCCGCTGTCTCGGGCGTTTGCCGGATGGGTGGCAAGGCCACCGTGCTGGTAGCCATGGACTTCGATTTTATGGGCGGGACTATGGGGTCAGTGGTGGGTGAGAAAGTAGCCCTGGCCTTCGAACTGGCCGTCAAGGAGAAGAAGCCGATTGTGATAGTGGCCACCGGCGGCGGGGCGCGAATGCAGGAAGGGATGCTATCCCTGATGCAGATGGCTAAAACAGCCGCCACGGCCCAGCGGCTACACCGGGCAGGACTTCCCTATATCTCCGTCCTGACAGACCCGACCACGGGGGGCATCTACGCCAGCTTCGCCAGCCTGGGGGATATCATCCTGGCTGAGCCAGGGGCGCTGGTGGGCTTTGCCGGCCCCAGAGTGGTTCGCCAGACCACCGGCCAGGAGGACTCGGTCTCCCACACCTCCGAGTTCCTCTTCAAACACGGTATGGTGGACATGGTGGTGGACCGGCCAAGACTACGGACCCTCCTTAGCGTCCTTCTGCGCCTTCTGGACCCCCAGTTCCGCCTGCTGCTGGGGCGCAAGGCGCCGGAATATCCGCCACCCCATCAGGCAGTGGAATCGGCCTGGGAAATGGTCCAACTGGCGAGACACCAGCAGCGGCCCACCGCCATGGACTACATCTGCCGAATGACCTCCAATTTTGTGGAGCTACACGGCGACCGCCTGTACGGGGACGATGAAGCCATCGTTTGCGGACTGGCGGACCTGAGCGGGCAACCGGTGGTGATTATCGGGCAGGAGCGCGGGCACGGCGAGCCATCCCGCAACGAGGGCCGGGCCAAGCCGGAGGGGTACCGCAAGGCCCAGCGGGCCATGGGAATGGCCGCCAAGTTCGGCCTGCCCTTGATCACCTTTATAGACACGCCGGGGGCCGACCCTGGCCTGGAGTCAGAAGAGCGGGGAATCGCTACTGCGCTAGCAACCACGCTGGCCCAGATGGCCCAGTTGCCGGTACCTACCTTGGCTGTGGTCATCGGCGAAGGAGGCAGCGGCGGGGCGCTGGCCCTGGGCCTGGCCGACCGCATTCTGATGCTAGAGCACGCCATCTATTCCGTAATCTCGCCCGAAGGAGCGGCAGCCATCCTGTATCGCGATGCCGGGCGTGCCGAGGAAGTGGCGCCTGCCCTCAAGCTGACTTCCCAGGACTGCCTGTCCTTGGGCGTGGTGGACCTGGTGGTGCCCGAGCCGGAAGGAAGCGCCCATGCCGACCCGGATGGCGCCGCCTGGCAGGTAAAGAACGTGCTGTTACAAGAGCTACTAACGCTCCAGGGCCTTTCGCTTCCCAAGCTCCTAAAGGCAAGGTACGAGAAATTCCGGCGAATCGGCCAATTCAACAGCCACTTCAAGGCGGCTGTGGGGCAGGAGGTGAGCCACCTTCAGAGCTACCTGAGCCACGGTTGGGAGCAGCTCCGAGACCGCCTGCCCCACCGGGCCGGCTAGTAATCAAGCAAGGTGAACAGGAGACGGTTCGCCCTCCTCACCGCCAGCCATTTCGTCAACGATATCTACGGCAACAGCCTGGCGTCGCTTCTGCCATTTCTGATTCCCGTACTGGGTCTCTCACTACCCATGGCCGGGCTACTGGTAGCAGCCTATCAGGTGACATCTTCGATAATTCAGCCGGTCCTGGGCCATATGGCGGACCGCAACGGGACGCGCATTTTTTCAATTTTAGGCACCGCCGCCGCCGCCATAGGGGCCTCTTCTCTGGGCATAGCCCCAGGCTACACTGCTCTCCTGGCCCTGGTGTTTCTGCACGGGCTGGGCACGGCCGCCTTCCATCCCCAGTCGGCGGCCATGGTCAATTCCCTGTTCACCAGCCGTCGCGGCATGGTCATGTCAGCGTATCTCACGGCAGGAAACGCAGGGTTCGCATTGGGGCCCAGTATCATAGTGCGCTTAGTAACAACGGTAGGCCTTCACGCCACACCCCTACTGGCGATACCGGGACTTATATCGTCCGGTATGCTCGCCCTCTACGCTCCTCGTAACTGGCTTAATTTGTCAGAAACCGAACGCCCGCCCCTCTGGGACGTCATCGCCAGCAAGCGATCGGACCTCACGCGGCTGTTAGGCGTAGCCACCTTCCGGTCTGTAACCATGTTCTCGTTCATGGCCTTTTTACCGCTGTTATTCCAGGGGAGAGGCTACCCGGCTTCCGTCTGGGCTGGGCTTCTCACTGTCTTCCTTATGTCCGGCACGGTTGGTGGCCTGTTGGGCGGCTACCTATCTGACCGGATAGGCCGCCGTCTGGTCATAGTATGGTCCCTGATCATCGCCGTGCCGCTTCTGCTGCTGATGATACGGGCGGAGGGCATCTCGCTTTGGATAGTCACCGGGATGGCGGGAGCGGCCATACTGACGTCCTTCTCCGTTTTGACGGTCAAGGCCCAGGAGATGATGCCCGGGAACATCGGCATGGCTTCGGGGCTTATACTTGGCTTTGGGATGGGGGTGGGTGGCCTGGGCGCGTGGCCTGCCGGCATTCTAGCGGAGCGCCTGGGCATCTTCGAGACGCTGAACCTGCTAGCCTCCCTGCCCGTGCTGGCGGCGCTGGTGGCCTGGACCCTGCCCACTGACGTGCGGGGCAGGAGTGAGCGGGCCAGGGTTCAACACAGTTAGATGACTTGACGACCGGTTCCCTTCTGCGGCCATTCACCGATTCTGCATCGCAGGGCCAGAGCTTGATAGCGGAAGGCGCATAATATAGTATGAGGCTGGAGGTGGACCGTGACGAGAGAATTCACTGCAATTATTGAAAAGCGGGGCAAGTGGTTCGTTGGATATATAGAGGAGATCCCGGGGGTAAACACCCAGGGCAAGACCGTCAAAGAGACTCGATCTAACCTCCAAGAAGCGCTGAATCTCATTCTGCAAGCGAATCGCGAGCTGGCGATTAGCGGGCCGCCACCAGAGCGGGTAATAAGGGAAAGCATATACGTGGAGGTCTGAACCCCCGTTGAAACGGAGAGACCTCCTCGTGCATCTTGAGCGGCAAGGTTGCCGGAAGCTCCGAGAAGGAGGGAAGCATACCGTTTACTACAACCCGCGGAACAGAGCTACGTCGACGGTTCCCCGCCACCGGGAGATCAGCGATTTTCTGGCATCGAAGATATGCCGAGACTTGGGCGTCACAGGGCCACTGGACAGATAGCTGAACACCCAAGCTCTCGCGCCCGTATGGTGCCACTCGTCAAGACTTGAGCGCCTTGACCACTCTTTCGATGGCCGGCCCGATGTCCCGGGCGGTGTTCACGCGAAAGAAGTTACGAAAGGGAGGCTCGGCAGTCTTACGCATGCGGGTGTAGACTGCCCAGTCCGCTTCCGATTTATCGTTGGGATCAAGACCCTGCTGGCGCGCACTCAGCCGCGCCCAGACCAGCGTTGGAGGTGCTTCCACCCAGACCACCACCACCCTGGCGCCGGAACGCTCCGCCGCCTGGTAAAATAGGTCCCGGTGGACCGCCTTTAGATTTGTGGCATCGAGGATAACCGAAAAGCCTTTGGATAGGAAGTCCTCGACCAACCGCTCGCAGACGCGAAAGAGGCGCCTGCTTTCCTGCCAGGAGTAGGTGGGATGGTGAACCAGGGCCCGCCGCAGGACATCGCTCTCCAAGACCACCGCGGGATACCGCTGGGCCAGGCGTCGGCTGAAGAAAGACTTACCGGTGGCCGGAAGTCCCCCCACCAATACCAGAAACGGCCGGGTTACCGGCTCGGGCAACTCGCCCAAGCTCTGCTTGAGCCGGACCACATCGCCGGTCCCCTGTATGTCCTTGCTCATCTTTCCCCCCAGCCGATTATAGCAAAAGGGTCTGGTGAATACCCAAGGAAATCCCACAAATCTCGCTATTTTATCCTCTTAATGAGAGTGTTGAATTACTTCCGTAGTCGGCATCGTCCCTTCACTCCGTTCAGGACAGGCCCCGATGCCGACGGTCGGGGTCAGGGACGACCCCGACTACAAGACCAGGTATTGTTCAACACTCTCCTTAATAAGCCTTGCCTCGGCCAAAGTCCTATGGTAATATATACGGGCGGCAAGGGCACCAAAGGATGTAACAACAGATGCCGCTCACTAAGGAGAGGTCAGCCTTGGAAACCGACTCTAGTAGCAGTTGTCCCGAGGGGGATAAACCCCCACATAAA
>JAUYDP010000441.1 GCA_030691805.1 Dehalococcoidia bacterium
CCTTGTGGCCTATTGTGGGAGCTGGTTGGGGGTGTACCGTTAGGGCGCCTCATCGCATCACACAAGAGGAGGCCCTTGGGAAGGACCGGAGATGGGGAGCTACGTGCTGGCGCGAAGGCGTATGAACAGCATGCTCAAGGCAGCGGGAGCGGTGGCCACCGCTACTAATTGCGCCTCCTGTAGTCCCCACAACAGCACTGTTTCCTGGAGGAAGAAGCCCAAACCGAAACGAACCGTACCGTACCCCATCGCTGCTACCAGCGAGATAGACCCCGGAGCAACTAAGCATCTACGTGTTAGCCAGAGGCCACCCAGCAAGACAAGCACCGCAGCGATCTCATAAACGGGATAAGGGCTATACCCTATTTGTTGAACAACCGCCTGTACTGCTGGTCAGCCCATTCCACTCCCTGATTCTTATGGCAGCTATACGTGCAGGAGTTGGCCATTGTGGAGCTGAGCGCTAGCGTCTTGGCCGGGGCAATGGCCTCGAAAGTGTGGGTCGAGACCGACCCCGAACCAATGAGCTTCGGGAGATGGCAGGCGCTACAGCTAGCCGCCTCTGCCTTATGGCCAGAATGGATGGCAGGGGCGGAAACCTGCTTGCTGTGACACGTCCCGCACAACTGGTCTCCGGGAGCCCTGAGGTCGGCCTTCCGTTCGGTCAGCGAGCCCTTGTGGGGATCGTGGCAGGTGACGCAGCCCACTTCCCACTCCGCGTGGCCGCTCTTACTCCAGTCCAGGTACTGCTGCCGATGGCGGTTGGAATTCTTCTGGTCAGGGAAGACTGAGGCCGTATCGGTCATCGGTATAGGCTTAAAGTTGGCCATCAGAGTGGTGGGCTTTCCGTACTCGAAGCCGACCGGGTAGTTCACCTGGCCGCTCTTATCCCGACCCCTGATGTGGCACTTCCCGCAGTTCTCCGAGCTTTTGTCCACGGACATCCTGACCGAGGCCGGAGCCCTGGCATGCTCCCTGCCGGGGCCGTGGCACGCTTCGCAGGCAATATTAAGCTCCGACCACTGCCGGGCTTGCGGGTCCATCCCCGTCGCGTGGCACGCGCCGCACTCGTTGATCCAGTTGAGTG
Organism: Dehalococcoidia bacterium; assembly: GCA_030691805.1. Lineage (GTDB taxonomy): Bacteria > Chloroflexota > Dehalococcoidia > JAUYDP01 > JAUYDP01 > JAUYDP01. The sequence continues at coordinate 1,088 of JAUYDP010000441.1, forward strand.
CTTCCAGCGCTCCTTCTTTGTCCAATCGGATCGAGAACTGCTTCTTCGGGGCATTATACTCGTGGTATGAGGTCATTATCTCGCCCTGGGCGTCTCGGTAGGCGTAACGCTCCTCTTTGTACCATCCGCCGATGGCCCAGACCCAGTCAAACTGGTCGGGCCTTGGCGCCTTCTCCAGAGTCAACTCGGCCCTTGAATTGCTCAGGTCGCCCTTCTTCAACGGCCTGATCATGTTGGCGTGGAGCGTGTTCTTCCAGGATGCGTAGACCGTGGCATGGCATGTTCCGCAGGTCTGCGAGCCAGCGAAAGTGCCTACCGGGGCAAAGGTGGCCGGCCCCATAGGGGCGGTGCCGGCCGACAGGGCGGTCCCTTCGGAGGGGGATTTCCACCGGACCCAGGCTTTGGCTGGTCCCGCCGCCCCCGTGACGGTTACCGTATAGCTAAAGGGTCCCTGCCGTCCTTTCGGCTGGACGCCATCACTTAGCCATACCGCCGCCTGGAGGTCCGTTGCGGCTCCCTCCAGGCCCCTGAACCAGCTTACCGAGGGGGTGCCTGTAGCTTGGCCGAATGCGGCGCCTTTGGGAACCGTTCCAGCGACGAAGATATCTCCTACTCGCTGGGGGCCGCTGTTCACCAGCGTGATGTTATAGCGAATGGTGTCCCCCTCCTGGAAGGCGCTCATCTCCACCCTCAGGGCCGGTGGCCCTTCTGCTGACCCCACGCCACTTCCCAGTACCAGAAACGCCGAGGCTAAGGCCAGGACCGCTACCAGCAGGGGCAATGCTAGCTTCCTAAACATGTGCGCTCCTTTCTCTGCAGCGTGGCAGGCCCTTTGTCCGTGGTGATCTAATACCCAGTAGCGCTGTTTGCAACCTCTATCTTTAATAATAGTCGCCTGGCGTCGCGTGTCCATAGAGCAAAGGCTCGATATTAGCCAGAAAAGGATCATGTGCACACCGCTCTGATCCTCGCAAACCCGTTGCCCCGGTCGTGACAGGGAGCTTGCCCTCGCTCCAAGCGGTGCCCTGCGGACTCGATTCGCCACCAACTGGACTTGAAGTAGGCGTATAAAGTGGGGGGGCGGGGCTTGTGCCCCGCCCCCCTTTGAGGAGGGAAGCGACTAGCCTGGGCGGCTAGCGGCGGGTGACACGGCGGAGTATCCAGCCCGCGCCCAGGGATCCAGCGGCAACCAGGGCCAACTGGGCCAGCGGGAGGACCGGGCCGCCGGTTTTTGGTAGGGTTGCAGGTTGGGCGGCAGGCGCCACCGGAGCCGCCGCCTGCTGGAAGACCAGTTTATAAGCGCCGCCGCTGAAGGCATGTCGTACCTGGGCGTTATCGAATACAGCCGCCCCGAAGGAATAGGTCTTGGAAAGGTCGGAGAACTGTACGTCAGTCTTGCTGCCGGTATCCAGCTTACGTCCCCATTCCACCATCCACTTGCCATCCTTCCAGACGGACCCGGAGGACAGGTCACCTCGGTCACCCGTGAAGGCGGCGATCAGAATGGAAGCGACCTCGTCGTTGGCCTTGTATTTGCTGTCATCCAGGGCTACCTTGTCCATGATCCAGTAAGGCGGCGCCGGCTTCTGGTCGGGGGCCGCATACATGGGCGCCTTACCATCT
>JAUYDP010000453.1 GCA_030691805.1 Dehalococcoidia bacterium
AAACATCCACTACCGCACCCAATCCACCCCGACCCCACCCCGGCAGGGCCAAAGCCTGATGGGGCTGGAAAGCCCCGCCTATCCTGAAACGGGTAGGCGGCCCTCCCCAAGGCCATGTCAGAGCTGGTCAAAAGTCCACTACCGCACCCAATCCACCCCGACCCCACCCCGGCAGGGCACATGGCCCCGCCCTACAAATTCGATGCTCCCGCCAGGGCACAAGGCCCCGCCCTACAAAGCCGATGATCCCTACAGGGCACATGGCCCCGCCCTACAAATTCGATGCTCCCAGCAGGGCACATGGCCCCGCCCTACGAGTCCCGACACCAGGCATCAACCAACATAGAGGCCCTTAACGGACCTGCGCGTTCAGAATGTCGCCCGGTTCACGAGGACTATGCAATCCGGCGCGTCATGAGCGGGGGAATTTACCTGCGGCGAGACCGCAAACGCCTCCATCTCTCCCGGGGGATAAGGAACAAGCAAATCCACCAGGGCCTGTTCGTTTTCAATGGCCCGATCCAGCCAGACCGATTCCGCCACGGGCGGCAGAATGACCGGCATGCGAGTATGGATTTCCGCCAGTAATGCGTTAGGGATTGTGGTGATGATGGCGCACGAGCGGACAGCATCCCCAGTTGGCGAACGCCAGTCCTCGTAGAGGCCGGCGAAGGCGAAGGGCTGGCGGGGACGCAGGGCGATGTACATCGGGGTCTTGCGGCCGTTCTCCTGCCGCCACTCGTAGAATCCGTCAGCCAATACCAGGCAACGCTTCTTCTTCAGCGCCCTCCGGAAGCTGGGCTTGGTGGCAACGGTCTCGGCTCTGGCATTGATCATGCGCTGCCCCATCGAGGCATCCTTCGCCCATGGAGGTATCAGGCCCCAATGAAGGTACTGGGCGTTTCTCCCAGCATCCTCTACCACACACAGGGCCTTCTGGGTTGGAGCTATATTGTAGCGGGGAGAATATGGCAGGCCGCCACTTTGGAACAAGAAGCGTTCCTCTAGGAAGGACAGATCAGTAGTCAGGGTGAATCTGCCGCACATGGGCGATGCTTTGCTCTTAGGATGATAGCCGGGCGCGTCTTCGATGGGTCCGGGAAGCCTGGGGCCAACCCGGCGCCGCCGTAGGTTGCTCTCAACTCTTCCATAGGCCCGGAGTCCAGGGCCCGTAGAGGACACGAGACTACGCACAGGGGCTTCTTCCCTTCTTCCAGACGATCCAGGCAAAAGTCGCACATCTCCATCTTGGAGGAGTCGTCCCGGAACTGGGGGGCATGGTAGGGACAGGCCTCCCGGCAGGCCCGGCAGCCCGAGATACAGGCTTCCCGGTCAACGAGCACGATGCCGTCTTGGTCCCGTTTGCTAATAGCGGAGGCGGGGCAGGCCTGTATACACGCCGGATCGTAGCAGTGGCAACAGGAGAGCGACAGGTGCGAAACCCATAAATCGGGAAACCGTCCCTCCTCCTCGGTGGCCAGCCATCGCCAGGAGGCCGGGCCGGCGGGCACGTCGTTCCACTGCTTGCAGGCCACGACGCATGTGTAGCAACCCGTACAGCGGCGCTGGTCGAAATAGAACCCTAGCTGCAACTATTCCTCCAGCCTGGCCGCTTCCACCGGAACGGCGTTGGTTGGGGCGGCTTCGCCCGGGGAGTAGGTATCGCGACAGAGCACGTTCACGCTTCCACCCCAATCCTGTCCCAGGGGGTCCAGCCGATGCCAGGTCCCCTGATAGATCCCTATAGTTCCGGGCATGATTCGCTCCGTCACCCTTGCCTTGATCACCAGTGTCCCGATCTCGTTGAACACCTTGATGCTGTTCCCGTCCCGGATGCCCCTGGCCTCCGCGTCCGCCACGCTTATCCAGGCCGTATGAGGCTCTATCTCCTCCAGCCACGGGATATTGGCAAAAGTAGAATGGACCCTCATCTTAGAGTGGGGAGTGATTAAGAGAAGAGGGAATTCCCGGCCGCCCTCATTTACCTGGACCTCACCTGGACCAAGGTATTTTGGAACAGGCGGTAGCATAGGGTCCTGGCGTCGGGCCAGGGTTTGAGAGAATATCTCTATCTTACCGGAGGGGGTTGGCAAGGGGTTCTGGTCCGGGTTCTGGATGAACTGTTGCAGCGGGATCTGGGGTAGTTTTTTCTCAGGTCTGTAAACCCCACCGGTGCGTAACGTGCTGTAGTTTACCGGCCCACCTCTGATCAATTCCACGAGCCAACCATCTTCGGTCTTGTTTTTGAACTCAGGAAAGCCGAGCCTTTCTGCAAGCGCTGAAAGGATGTCCAGGTCAGAGCGGGCTTCGCCGATAGGTTCTACAACACGGTGGTTGAAGATTATGGCATTGCCCAAGTTACGAGGCACCTGGATATCCTCTCGCTCGAAATGGGTGCTGGCGGCCAGCACTATGTCGGCGTATCTGGCCATAGGTGTCAGGAATTGGTCCTGGACCACCACGAACTCCACCTTTTTTAACGCCTCTATTCCCTTATTGATGTCGCCGCACTGGCCCAGCCGGTTTCCGCCTATGGAAAAGACCATCTTTATGTCGCTGGGATAGCCTCCAGCGGTGCCTCTCAGCACGGCATCCGCCCATTTCCATCCTACAATAGACCGGCCTGTGGGATTCTCCCCGGTCGGAAGATTGGATACCCCCAGGAAACGACGAGAGTCAAAGGATACCCAGCAGCCAGGGCCTCCCCCAGGAACTCCGATGTTGCCGGTCATGGCCGAAAGGGCGATACACGCCCGGTGGAACTGCTCCCCGTAGATAGTCCTGCCCGGGGACCAACCGCCTCTTAGGTCCGCCGGCCTGGTGGCCGCATATTCCCTGGCCAGGTTGCTGATGACCTCAGCCCGCACCCCGCAGATGCCTTCCGCCCAGGCAGGAGTCTTGGCTACACCGTCCTCAGCACCCAGACAGTAGTCCTTGAAGCGCTCAAAACCGAAGGTATACCTGCTAAGAAAGACCTCATCGTGAAGGCCCTCCTTGATCAAAACGTAGGCCATAGCCACCAGCATCGCAGCATCGGTCCCGGGCCGGATAGGTATCCACTGGTC
>JAUYDP010000029.1 GCA_030691805.1 Dehalococcoidia bacterium
TCCACGCCCACCGCCCAGGAGCCCGAGGCGCCGCTAGGTATCTTAGCCTGGAAGGTATAGCTGTAGGCGCCCCCGCCTACTGCCGTGGCGTCGTTGGCCAGCTCCCTGACGGGGGGCTCTGTCTGGTATTCGGTGGTAGGACCGGCCAAAGTGAAGGCGATGCGGGCCATCTCCGAAGGAGCGATAGGGTTGCCCGCCTTATCCTTGACGCTGAACTGGACGGTGGGGTTCTGGCCTGGCTTGGTATTGGTAAAGCTCACCAGCTCGAAGTTAACGCCCCGGAGTTGGGACGACTTCGTAGGCAAGACATGGGCCACCGGCACCACGACATGCGCGGAATCTCGACGCCTACCCTGTATCACGCGCTCTCGGTGCGGACTTTGCGACATTCTCATGCCCCCCACCGATTCTTACCTGGCAGGCAACCCTACCAGCAGACCCTCAAAGTTGGCCAGAAGTCCTGATTAGTTGCCTGCATAATCTAGATTGGAGAAGAGGGGAGTGGTAGGCCGGATTACCTTAACCCCTTTCAGGGAGATGCCCCCACCGGTGGAAGCAACGTGGCAGGAGTTGCAGCCATTTATGGCCCGGTCGTAAGCTTGCGTGAAGCCCGCCAGATCCTGAGCCCTCAAGGCGTCCCGCAATTCGGTGAGAGCAGGCTGCCACCAAGCTCTGAGGCCCGCAGCCCTCGCGGGCCTGGTCACCTCTATCGCCTTTAGCGTCTCGTCGGAGCGATATATCTCGAAGTCGGCAAAGGTCCAGTTGCCCGCCCGGGCGGCAAACCACATCAGGTTAAAATGGTCTGTCAATTCCATCATCCGGGGCGCCGTACCGGCCTGAATCCTCCAGATGGCCAGGTCCGCAGAATAATTGTTGAACTTTGCGTTTATCAGCTTCTCCGCGGCCGAAAGCGGGGTCACATCCGCGGAAAGAACTGTGCCGTCCGAGGGAGAGAGCCAATGAACGAAGGCACGCGCGGCTAGGTTCGTGGCGGACCCCCTGTTCACCTTGTAGGAGTAAGGCCCAGCGCTGCCTCCCGCGGCAACCCTGGCGAAGAGCCACGCTGCCGCCTCTCCCTGCAAGCCCAGGAAATTGCCTCCAGCAGGTGTAGCCGTGGCGCCTATCAAGGAGCTACCACTGGGCACGGTGCCGGCAATGAAGATGTCGGCCACATCACTACTGCTGCTGTTCTTTAGCGCGATGGTATAGGTGGCAGTATTATCATCCAAGGTCCCCTCTATGGTTACCTGAAGAGCCTCTGCCGCTGCTGGTGGCGGAGGCGGAGCCGCTGCCACTCCGGATACCTGAGCCCAGGCGCCAGCCGGATCCGTGATGTGGGTAGCAATTGCGGCAAAGGCCTGCCCCTTAGCGGTAAGAGGACCCCCACCCGCGGGATTTACGTGGCAACTGCCACAGATTTGGCCTGTCTTCGTCGTATAGTCAGGCAGCGCTACGCTAGATCTGGTTTGGAGCGCCCATAAGACACTGCCAATGAGAACAACTATGGCTACCAGGATTGGAAATCGCATTTTTGCGTGCAATTCCTTATACCTCCTTACTGTTTAGATACAAAATCAACTGCTTTGGAATGGGCCGACGATCTTAGACACGTTCCTTCAGCTATTCAACCTCCCCCTGTTCTCAGCACCTCCCTCCTTGCCCGGGTTCGCGTGCCCCGTCGGCGGTTGCTGAGCTGGGGGTAGGGGTCACCGCCCGTTGTGTGTACAGGCCAGCACAAGGAAGGAGCTAGTAATATGCCTCGGATACGTCCCATAGTATACCCCCCTCTTACCTACTAGTAGGGATTCTAACACCAGTGAAAACGCATAGTCAATATACCGAAAGATATATATCTTCTATGGGAGACATGTATCGAAAGATATATAAGAGGGGAGCCGGGAGAGCTAGTCGCTCCTGCGCCGGACCTCGGAGGCGTTAGAGGCACGGCGCCGGGTGAGCCAGCGGCCTAGTGCCTCCAATACCTGTGGCGTATCAGGATCGTAAAAGAGCCCGTGGTAGGCCTGCGGGAAGAAGGCTAACTCCTTATCCGGGGACGTAATAGCCGCCAGTAGTTCGTACGCCGCCTGGGGGTCGGTGAGAAGGTCGCCTCCCCCTTGGAGTATGAGGCAAGGGGTCGAAAGCTTCCGAGCCAGCGCCGGCCATTCCTGGATGAGGATATGCGCTTCCACAACAGAGCGAACGCTGAATTGCTCGCAACGGAGGGGGTCCAGCCTGGCGCGCGGAAAGTGCTTCGGGTCTCGGCTAACCAGCCGCTCCCGTTCCCCCATCTGGATTACATTGGAACGGGAATCGAAGAGCATTTTTGGCAGGTATCTTATTATCTCGCCGAGTTTAGGCGTTACCAGGGGCCTTAGCTCAACTGCGGACAGTACGATCCCTGCCAGCCCCTGCGGCCACTCGGCGGCCGTTTTGAGCACTAATGAAGCTGCCAGGCTTTCTCCCAGGAAGTAGACGGGCAGGCCGGGGTGCTCCCTTATCAGGAAC
>JAUYDP010000031.1 GCA_030691805.1 Dehalococcoidia bacterium
TCTTCCGCTTCGAATTGGTCAAGCTCCCCCTTACGCACCTTTTTCCATATCACGTTACCGAACTCGGCGGCGAGAAGGTCTGGAGAAAAAAGGGAGTCACCACGCTCAAGGATGGCGGAGGCCGCTTCGCTGCCTTCCTCCGGCACATACCACTTGACCGCCACGCTGGCGTCAATTACTAGCTTCTCGGGAACGATCACCGCTCACGGTCCTGCCTCACCAGTTCCACGCTGTCACTAAATGTGCGGTCTCCTTGCGCCAGCCTTGCCCTGATGGCTGCCGCGACATGGCCGGGGCTTCGAGATTGGGATCTCTCGGCTGTGTCTTCGAGAACGACCAGGAGTTCTTGTTGCAAGGACCTTCGGTTACGCTTTGCTCGTTGCTTGAGCGCATCCAGCGTATTGTGAGGCACATCACGTACGAGGATATCCGGCATAGCTCCCCTCCATTTAATGCAGAACGAAAAACTATCGTATTGATAGCATCATGCTATCATGACCACCCCAACTTGTCAATATCCTGGCTAGTGTCAAGAACACCGTGCCTGGGCTGATGGAGGGGAGCTTAGTTGAAGTTTGGAGCGGGCGAAGGGATTCGAACCCTCGAGCTTCTGCTTGGGAAGCAGACGTGCTACCACTGCACTACGCCCGCAATGTAGGTCATTATATCCGATAAGCTTTGGAGAGTCAACGTTATTGCCCTGCGATGCCCCATGGGATATAATTGTCCCGGTAACCCATCGAAAACCGAATAGGTCTCTCCGAGCAACGCTGACCTAAGGGCCAGGCACGGGCCTATGGTATGTTTGCCGGTAGGGTACAGCCGGAAACGGCCGTGTCTCCCAGTGCGGAAAGGAGGGAACCCAGGGCCAGGTCCTCCTTTTTTTCGAGGGCCTTTATTTTTAGCGTTTCTAGGAGGCTAACCAATGATGTTATACTTCAAAATCCAGGAGTTTCGATTGTTCGCTGGCCGAAGCTTGGTTCTAATTATGGCGAGCGTCTTCTTGGTGGCGATTGCCTCCTGTAATCAAAGCGCGCCCGCTAATAAAGAAGTCATCCTCGCCACTACCACCAGCACCTACGACACCGGCCTTCTGGACGTGCTGGTACCCGACTTTCAAAAGAAGACGGGCTATGTGGTGAAGCCCATCGCGGTGGGAACGGGCCAGGCCCTGGCCTTGGGAGAGCGGGGTGAGGCCGATGTGCTTCTGGTCCATGCCCCTTCCTCTGAGAAGAAGCTGATTGAGAGCGGGGCGGCCATTGACAGAAGGCTGGTGATGCACAACTCCTTCGCAATTGTTGGCCCGGCCGCCGATCCCGCGGGCATAAGGAACAGTAAGGACGCAGTCTCAGCGTTCAAAAAGATCGCCGACTCCAAGGTCCTCTTCTTCTCCCGGGGGGACGATTCCGGGACCGACAAGATGGAAAAGGACCTCTGGAAGAGAGCCGGCGCCAGGCCAGATGGACCGGTCTATCAGGAAACCGGCCAGGGCATGGGGGCCACGTTGCGGATCGCATCAGAAAAAGGGGGGTACACGCTGACGGACCGGGGTACCTTCCTCTCCCAGAAAAAGACCTTGTCGCTGGAAGTTAAGGTGGAAGGAGACCCCAGCCTCCTTAATATCTATTCGGTTATGCTGGTGAATCCCGAGAAATATCCCAAAGTCAATGCCCAGGGAGCTCGGGCCTTTGCCGATTACATGGTATCCAGGGAGACCCAGAGTATTATACAGAGCTTTGGCCTGGACAAGTTCGGAGAGGCGCTTTTCGTGGCAGACGCCGGAAAGCAGGAGGAAGACCTCTAGCAGATGGACGTCATTTGGGAAGGTATCGGCCAGGCGCTCCGGCTCATCCTCAGCGGGGACCCCGATCTGTTACAGATAGTTTTCTTATCGCTGGTGGTTTCCGGCAGCGCCACTGTTCTCAGTATAATCGTTGGCATACCCTACGGCACGCTCTTAGCCCTGAATCGCTTCGCCGGTCGCTCTTTCATGTTGGGGCTGGTGAACACCGGCATGGGAATGCCCCCAGTGGTGGTCGGCCTGGTCCTGAGTATTTTTCTATGGAGGAGCGGCCCACTGGGCTTCCTGAATATGCTCTATACCCCCGTAGCAATGGTGGTGGCACAGTTTCTTATCGCCACTCCTATCGTTACCGGGGTCAGCATGGCGGCCATCGCCCAGTTGGACCCCAAGCTCCGTCTCCAGATGCTGGGCCTCGGGGCTTCGCGACTTCAGCTTCTATGGGTCCTGTTTCAGGAGGCCCGACTGCCCCTGCTCACCGCAGTAATGGCTGGATTCGGAGGGGTTATCTCGGAGGTCGGCTCCGTGATCATGGTAGGTGGAAATATAAAGGGACAGACCCGCGTATTGACCACTGCTATTGTCACCGAGACAAGTCGCGGTAGCTTCGGTCTGGCCATGGCGCTGGGAGTAATCCTTCTGGCACTGGCTTTCGGCGCTAATCTATTGCTGACACTACTTCAGCAGAAGGGGAGGCCGGTCCGGTGACCGCCCTGTTGGAGATGAGAGACCTGCTGGTTATCCTGAATGGCAAGCCAGCCCTGGACATTAAAAGCCTGATGGTGGAGAAGGGCGAAACCCTTGCGGTAATCGGACCTAATGGGGCGGGAAAGAGCACTCTCTTGAAGGTGCTGGCCCTACTACAAAAGCCATCTCAGGGACAGCTCTTGCTGGATGGCAAGCCTGTTCGCTTCAGTGGCAACCTCTTGTCGCAACGGAGACGGTTGGCCCTGGTCATGCAGCAGCCACTTTTGAGGGGCACTACCACTTTCGAAAACGTGGCCACGGGACTGCGGTTTCGTCGGGTTTTGGGGAGTGAGGTTAGGAGACGGGTCGAAGACTGGCTGGGCCGGTTAGGCATCAGCCTCCTGGCGGCACGCCACGCCCACACTCTGTCCGGGGGCGAGGCCCAACGGACCAGCCTGGCCCGCGCCCTGGTGTTGCAGCCCGACTTGTTATTACTGGACGAGCCTTTCGCCGATCTGGACCCTCCCACCAGGGAGGACCTGATGTCCGAGATCAGGTCAATCCTACATGAGACCGGGACTACCGCGGTCTTCGTTACCCACGACCGGGATGAGGCCCTTCGGCTAGGGGATAGGCTGGCAGTGATGATGGATGGCCGGGTGCTCCAGGAGGGCCGGCCTCAAGAAGTGTTGGCACGGCCCGCCAGCCAGGAGGTGGCCGCCTTCGTCGGGACAGAAACGGTCCTACCAGGAGTAGTTAGGAACGAACAGCAGGGACTGCTGGACGTGGAGGTAGCGCCGGAAAAGCACGTTGCCGCAGTGGGCCGGTCCACTGTAGGAAGCCAGGTGCTGGTCTGTTTGCGCCCGGAGGAAGTGACGCTATTGGAGCCGCACCAGGAGGGGCACAGCAGCGCTCGTAACCACTTTCTCGGTACGGTCCAGGAGGTCTCAGACTTGGGCCTTTTCCTCCGGGTAACCCTGGACTGCGGCTTCCCAATAGTGGCTTACGCCACCCGCATCTCTGTCTCAGAGATGGCCATAGCCCTGGGTCAACCCCTGGTGGCCAGCTTCAAGGCCACCGCGGTCCATCTGATCCCTCAATAGCGGCTAGCTGTTACCAGAGCTCTCCGCTCCGGTATTCTAGTGCTTAGTTGCAGAAGTTCACGTCCTTTTGAAGGCAGGTTGAGACCCTTCGCTACGCTCAGGGTGACATGGTGGCAAATGTCATTCTGAGCGTAGCGAAGAATCTCGGTTAGCACGACGATTTATGCAAGAAAGCACTGGTCTCCGCTTTATTAATTTAAACAAGAATCACGTGCTCAGCAGGAGCCATGCCTTGCCTAGCAGATAAAATAGGTGCTAGTATGGCGGCTAAGAGCATGAGGTATAGGAGGTCCTAGATGGCAAAGGCGCAACTCGCATCCACCGTCGCCCTAAGTCCCCTGGATACTGCCCACAAGCAGTTGGACATCGTCGCAGACCGGTTGAACCTTGACCCGGGCTTGCGGGAGGTGTTGCGGACCCCCAAGCGAGAGCTTATTGTGCACTTCCCGGTCCGGATGGACGACGGTCGTATCCGGATATTCGAGGGATACAGGGTGCAACACAATATTGCCCGGGGGCCGGCTAAAGGAGGGATCCGGTACCATCCCAACCTCTGTTTGGACGATGTCCGGGCATTGGCAATGTGGATGACGTGGAAATGCGCGGTAGTGGGAATCCCCTTTGGCGGCGCCAAGGGCGGAGTAGTCTGTAACCCCAAATCCATGTCTAAGGGAGAACTGGAGCGACTCACTCGCCGTTTCGCGACGGAGCTTTCTATCATGATTGGGCCGGAAAGCGATATACCCGCCCCCGATATGAATACCAATGCCCAAATAATGGCCTGGTTCATGGACACTTATAGCATGCACAAGGGGTACAGCGTGCCGGCCATCGTCACCGGCAAACCTATCTCTATTGGAGGTTCTGAGGGCCGCTTCGAAGCAACTGGAATAGGGGTCGCCATTACCATTCGCGAGGCTGCCACGCGCCTGGGTACTCCCCTTCAGAACGCGAGAGTGGCGGTCCAGGGTTTCGGCAACGTGGGGTCTGTGGCTGCCCTTTATCTACAGAACTTAGGCTGCCGGGTCATCGCCATCAGCGATTCCCAGGGGGGCGTATTCAGCGGAGAAGGACTCGACATAAGAGAGGCCATGCGTTATAAGGAGGCACAGGGGCAATTGGATGGCTTCGCCGAGAGGATTAGTAACGCGGACCTGCTGGAGTTGCCTTGCGACGTACTTGTGCCAGCAGCCATGGAGGACCAAATCACCGCCGAGAATGCTCCTCGTATTAATACGAAATTGCTAGCGGAGGCCGCCAATGGCCCCATCACCCCTGAAGCCGATGCAATTCTAGCGGAGAAGCGGGTCTTTCTCCTGCCGGATATCCTAGCCAATGCGGGAGGAGTGACCGTTAGCTATTTCGAATGGGTGCAGGACCTTCAGGCGTTCTTCTGGAAAGAAGCGGAGATCAAGGCGAAACTGGAATCGGTCATGGTAAGCTCTTTTAACGACGTGTACCGTATGGCCCAGGAGCAAGGGACAGACATGCGCCTGGCGGCGTATATGCTGGCAGTAAGGCGCGTTACGGAGGCTATCGCCGCTCGAGGGATTTACCCTTAGGATTCCATCTGGACCGGATAACCGGCGTGATTAAGGAAACGGCCCCGGCTCGACCTCCACTGGCGTTTC
>JAUYDP010000179.1 GCA_030691805.1 Dehalococcoidia bacterium
GGTTAGCGACCTTGTTAACTGTGAACTCAAAGCAGACGATCATGTAAATCCTGTTTGGGAGGCTCAACTCCTCAGTCATCTGAAACTGACGAGTAAACGACTTGGCTTTCTGATTAATTTCAACGTGCCGGTGATAAAAAAGGGGATCAAACGATTTGTTGTCTGATTTCCTTCGCGTCTTTGTGACTTTGTGGCTGAGTAGTTACCATACGCGTTGACACAGCGGCGGCGCCGGGCTAGAATCGAGATAGGTTGAGTTTCCGGTTTGCGCCAGCATCCCCCAACCGGCGGCGAGGCACATTAGCAGGCGGCCACGCTGGCCGCGTATGCACGGAGCCCTAACCATCCTGAGCGGGTCCTTGGGCGGGCTTTCACGGAGAAGTTCCCCGCCAATGATAAGGGGTTCATTGCTCAGCGCCGCGCTGGCGGTGTCCCTGTTTGTCCTGGCTGGGTGCGCCGCCGGAGCCACGATTCCATCACCTGTCACGAAGGTGCTCCCGGCCAATCCAGCGTCGAAAGGGCAACCGCCCCTAGCCGCGGAAGGGTCCGAAACGGCGCCCGCCGGGCCGGAGATCACCATGGGCGAGATCGGCTTGATGATGGTCCAGATAAGCGGGCAATTAGGCCAGATGACCAGCGGCCAACCACCCCCCGCGCAGACCCAACAGATGATGGAACTGCTGGCCGACATCTCCATCCAGATGTCCCAGGTAGCCATGCTTGCCCAGGAAGGGACACCGGAGTTGCGGCGGCGGGCTTCCCAGGGGCTTGGTCGGTTGGGCGCTATGGCCCGTGACACGCGGACTCGATTGCCACAGATGAGTCCGAGCCAGCAACAGGAGGCTATGCGCCTGTTGTTAACACTTGCCGCTGATATGGGGCAGGCCATGGGCCAGATGCAGGCTTTGGGTCTCCAACCCGGCGACGCCGGCCAGAAACAGATGGCCACAACCATGGAGCAGATAGAGGCATCTATGAACAGCGTGGCGTCGCAGATAGAACTGGCGCTGCCTTCAGCTACAAGGATTCCAACCAATATGCCGGGCCGATAGCTTCAGGTCCTCCACCGACGGGATAAAGCTCATGGGCCGTTCTTCACTGATGTTCGCCTTGGCCGCCGCCATACTGGTATTAGTGGTTGTCACACAACTGCCAGACAGCCGGACGCCTCCGGGCGGCAAGGTCGGCCAGACCGGGAAGCAGAATGGCATTTCATACGCTTCCTGGTTCGCCGGAGAGTACTCCCGGCCCGATGCTGACCTGGCTCTGGCAAACCTGGCGTCAACCGGCGCCAACTGGGTGGGTCTTATCGTCGGCGCATACCAGCAGACCATCAGCAGCACCACCATCTACACCACGACGGATACTCCCACAGACGCAGGTGTGTTATCCATGCCATTGATCAGGCTCACCGACTGGGGCTGAAGGTGATGCTAAAGCCCCACCCGGACCCTATTGACGACCCTGGGGCCTGGCGCGGCATGATCGGGCAGGGTTTCACCTCGGACCGGGAGTGGGCAGCCTGGTTTGCGTCGTATAAGGCTTTTATCCTGCGCTACGCGGACCTGGCGCAGGCCCATGGCGTTGAACAGTTCTGCGTAGGCGCCGAGCTGCTCGCCACGGTCCAGCGGGAGACGGAATGGCGTGAGGTTATCGCGCTGGTCCGGGACCGGTATAAAGGCCCCCTTACCTTCGCCGCCGATATAGATCGCGAGGTCGCCAAGATAACCTGGTGGGACACCCTGGACTTTATTGGGGTGGACGCCTATCCTTCCCTCACAGAGAAGAACAATCCATCCCTGGCCGAGCTAAAGGAGGCGTTGAGTTCAAATACATCAATTTATGTAAGCTGGAATTCTTATGACTCTTAAGTTGTCAGAATTGCAAATGAGATTCCGCATGATATAATATATTCTGATAAACACGTGAGGCGCGGAAATGGCTAGTCAGGTAAGCGAGAGAGGACAGATAACCATAGACCGAGAACTTCGAGAGAAGCTTGGCGTCAGACCCGGTATGGTGGCATATCAACGCCTGGTCGCCGGGCGTCTCGAGGTAGTCTTTCTCCCAGGACCCCACCGCCGGTCACTGTATGGCTCTCTTCATCGGGAAGGTGAGGAGCCAAAAGTGATCACTGGCGACGATCTAGAGGAAGCGGTCATGGAAGCGATTGCTGAAGAGCAAGCGCTGATAGGTGCCTCCAATACCTGAGCCGCTACGCGCCATAGACGCCAACGTGCTCCTGCGCTATTTTCTCAAAGACGTCCCTGCCCAAGGAGAGAAGGCTCACAAACTCATTGATTCGGAGGAGCCTCTCGGATTGACAGCGGTGGCTCTGGCAGAGACTGCCTGGACGCTGACCGGTTCTCTCTACAGGCGCGAGCGCGATAGGGTAGCAATGGACCTCGTGGCTCTGCTTGCACGCGAGAATATCGTCGCCATAGGCTTCGACAAAATCGAGGCCCAGATGGCTTTAGCGGCTTGTACTTCTGAACGTGGTTCGGCCAATTTCGGCGATGCACTGATCGCGGCGTGCGCACGGAGCGCAGGGTTACGAGAAATCTACTCCTTTGATCAGCGCTTTGCACGGGCCGGCCTCACCCCGGTTCCCCCTCCGTAGAGACTAAACAGTACCATAAGCGGGCCGGCGTTTCTTCCGCCTGGCCCGTCGGCGCGAAAGCGCCCATGGTCTGGCTCACCACCCACCGGGAGCGCCGGGGACGCTGAGACAGCCCCAAGAGTTAATCCGCGATCTCGGCGGGCTCTGCGATGAGCCTAAGCCTAGCGGTTGCGAAATAGCTCCCGCCCCTCCTATAATGGGTGTAAGAGCCGCGACTCACGCTTAGGAGAGGATAAGCTGGACCTTTTACCCCGCCTGGTCTTCTGGGAAGTCACCGAGGGATGCAACCTGCGCTGCATCCACTGCCGGGCCATCGCCGCCCCGGTGCGCAATCCAGAGGAGCTAAGCACCGAAGAGGCCCTGGCCCTGGTTGATGACATAGTGTCCTTGGCCAAACCCATACTGGTAATCAGCGGGGGCGAGCCTCTCTACCGGCCCGACGTCTACCAGATAGCATCTCACGCCACGGCAAGGGGCCTGCGGGTGGCCCTGGCTACCAACGGAACCCTGGTGACCCCCGAGGTAGCCCGGCGCCTAAAGGACAGTGGGGTAATGCGGGTCAGCGTAAGCCTGGATGGGGCCAACGAGGAGACCCACGACGAATTCCGTGCCATCCCCGGCTCTTTTCGCCGCGCCCTGAAGGGCATCGGCCACCTGAAGGACGTGGGGATGAGCGTCCAGGTCAACACCACCATCACCCGCCACAATTACAAAGAGGCCCCCCAGATCATGCAGTTGGCCCTGAAGCTGGGAATGGACGCCCTGCACGTCTTTCTCCTGGTGCCGGTGGGCTGTGGTGTGGAGATAGCCGACGAGCAGATGATCTCCCCCATGGAGTATGAGGACTTCCTGAACTGGTTCTACGACCGCTCCAAGGACACCCCGCTTGAGCTAAAGGCCACCTGTGCCCCCCATTACTTCCGCGTCATGCGCCAGCGGGCGAAAGAGGAGCGCGATGCTGGCCTGCCGGAACCTTCCATCTCCGGCCACGTGAGCGGGCGTTCAGGTGGCATACCCGGTGGCCACGCCGGTGGGCAGTCTGGCGGCATACCCGGCAGCCACGCCAGCGGGCATCCGGGCGGCATACCCGGCACCCACGCCAGCGGGCAAACAGCAGGTCACCCTAGCGGCCTTCCTGGCAGCATACCCGGAGACCACTCCGGCGGCCATAACGCAGGTCACCTAACCGGCTATCCTGCCGGACATCCAGGAGCCTCCTCAGGGATGCACGCGTTGACCCGGGGCTGCTTGGCCGGGTCCGGCGTCTGCTTCGTCTCCCACAAGGGCGAGGTCTACCCCTGCGGCTACCTACCTATCTCGGCGGGGAACGTCCGCCGCCAGT
>JAUYDP010000212.1 GCA_030691805.1 Dehalococcoidia bacterium
AACCTGCTTCGGCGGACCCAGACCTGTCGCTATAGCCCCGATTATCCCCTGTTCCACAGCGTTGCGGGCTAAACCCAAGGCGTTTTTGATGGCCTTGGCATTGCAGCGGCCGTGAGTGATAATGACCACTCCTTGTACCCCAAGAAGCGGGGCGCCCCCGTGCTCCGTGTAGTCCAGGTAGCGGGCTACCTGCTGGAAGGCAGGCTCCAGGACCATGGCGGCTATCCCGAAGTGGAGTTTGCTGGTCATGACCTTGCGCATGAGGCTGAAGAGGGTCTCGTTCAGGCCCTCTCCCAGCTTCACCACTATATTGCCAATGAAGCCATCCGTGACTATCACGTCGGCTATCCCGGGAAGGATATCCTTGCCCTCGACGTTGCCAATGAAGTTGAGGGAAGAATTTTTAAGCAGTCTGTAAGTCTGAATGGTGACGCTATTCCCCTTTCCCTCTTCCTCTCCGTTACTCAAGAGCCCTATGCGCGGTTTCTCCAGCCCAAAGACCTTATCCATATAAACGCTGCCCATATGGGCGAACTGGGAAAGGTGAAGGGGCTTGCAGTCCACATTGGCGCCGACGTCTATGATCATGCATCGGCCCTGAAGGGTCGGGAAGACGCCGCCGATAGCCGGCCGTTCAACTCCAGGGATCCGGCCCAGGACAAACAGGGCGGCGGCCATGATGGCGCCCGTATTGCCGGCGGACAGGAACGCCTGGCAGGATCCCTTCTTAACCAGGCCCAGTCCCGCCACCAGCGATGAGTCCTTTTTAGCCCTGACCGCCTTGGCCGGTGCCTCATCCATGGCAATGATGTCTCGGGCGTTATGGATATGGAGGCCGCGCAGGTCATTCTTAGGGAGGAACTCCCTAATGCGCTCCTCCTGGCCGACCAGCACTACCTCCAGTTCAAATTCCTTTATGGCATCTAAAGCCCCCTTTACTACCTCTTGGGGCGCGTTGTCACCCCCCATGGCATCGAGGGCTATTCTTAACGGCATGTCTCGGTCTCGCCTGAACCCCGATTAAGCAACCGACCCTAAGAACTTAAGCAAAACTCAACCGTTAATATCGTCCCACTTGTCGCACCGGCCGCCCCAGCGGGCTATAACCTTTCGCTCAACCTTAATCTGGATGATCTCGCAGATGTTTGTACAGGCCTTGCACTCGAAAGAGGTTGCTGCATACTCCATGTCGCTGATACCAAAACCTTTGAACTTGGTCGTTCCTCCGTTATCCATGGATTTTTCATGGGACAGGAGGGCCACACCGATGGCCCCCATCACCTGGTGATGAGGTGGCACAACGATCTCGGTTTTCAAAGACTCCTCAAAGGCGCGAACGATTCCCACATTACTAGCCACTCCACCCTGGAACGCCACGGGTGGAAGTATCTCCTTGCCCAGGCCAATATTATTAAGATAATTCCGAGTCAACGCCTCGCACAACCCATAGAGGATGTCCTGTACGCCGTAGCCCATCTGCTGCTTATGGATCATATCCGATTCGGCGAATACCGTACATCGGCCGGCGATTCGCACCGCAGACTTGCTCTTAAGGGCCAGCGGCCCGAAGTCCTCGATCTCGATGTTCAGACGGCTGGCTTGCTGGTCCAGGAAGCTGCCCGTTCCCGCGGCGCAAACCGTGTTCATGCCGAAGTCGGTGACAATGCCGTCCCTCATGATGATCATCTTGCTATCCTGGCCGCCGATCTCTATGATGGTCTGTACGTCGGGGATATAGTGGGAAGCGCCTACTGCGTGCGCGGTGACCTCGTTTTTTACAACATCGGCCCCAACCACTACACCCGCCAGATAGCGGGCACTACCGGTCGTGCCAACGCCTTTAATCACTAAGTCCGCGGGTAGCCTGGCCAGTATCTTCTGCATAGACTCCTGAATAACGTCTATCGGCCGGCCCAGGGTTCGGGTATAGAGGCTCGTGACAAGCTCGTCCTTCTCGTCCAACACGGCGAACTTGGTGGTCACCGAACCAACGTCAATGCCCAGATAGGCTTCCATTAATTAACTCCTTAGATTTACGGTTAGCGGCGCTGTCCCGCTGTCTACAAAGATAGGAGCATCCGGCGGCAGCGCCGCTGAGCCGACCGCCGCAGGCTTAGAAGGCTCAGTTCTCTCCTCCTGGGGAGTGGCCGAACTGCGGGCTGGCTTCTCCCGAACACGCGCCGGTTGAAGCCGGGCCCGTGCCTCATCCAGCCCTTTCTGTGCCCGCAGGCTCCTGGGGTCTATATTGGCCGCACGCTGGTAATAAAGGAACGCCCGTTCAGGGGAGGCCGCCAGCTCTGCCAGGCGCAACCAGGCTTCCAGGTTATCTGGCTCCAGGGCCAGCACGTCCACCAGCAGGTCCCGGGCCTCCTCCTTCCTGCCTCCTAGTGAGGCGGCCATGGCCCGGTCGAGAAGCTCCTCAACCCTCATTTCAGGCCCACGCTGAAGACCCGTCCCTCTGGCGCCCGTTCCATTTGGCGAGAGGTGCGCTTCTTCCAAAGGAGGTCCACGAAGGCCTCCAGGCGGGTTAACATACCCGATCGGCCCATCTGCTCATCACAGGTGATAGTCAGGACAGGCAGCCGGTCCTTGATGGTAGGCATTATGTTCTGGGCTATGATCTCCGGCATACAGGTGAACGGCGCCAGGTGGACCATCCCGTCATACTCGCCTCGGTGAAGGATAGGCTCGCCTATCGACTCCCATCCGTCGCCTCCCACATCCCGTTTGAGGTATGGCTGCGCTGCCTGGTGGATGCGATCCTTCTCGCTTATTCCAAAGGCGTTCAGGAAGAGGCTGAACTTGAGCCAGTGCGAGACGTAGGCGCTGCGGCGCACCTCCACGCCCAGCTTGCCAAGCTCGATCTCCACATCCATGTTGCTGAAAGGGTCCAATACTATGAAGAACTCTCCCATTATGCCCACAATCAGCGGCTCGATCTCGGTGTTCATAGGCACCGCCCGTAGACGGCCGGTATAGTCTTTGGTTACGGACTTCAGCGTCCTGCCGTCCTGGGCGTCGTCAATGGCTTGAACAGCCTCCCGGTAGAGGCGCGTAGCGGTACCCTTCTGTAGCTCCCTGGCCCGAACCTGATGCACTGTCCGCTCAATATCATCCATTGCGGCGATTTTCGCCATCCCGAAACGCATGGCCGACGCAATTCGGGTGAATGGGGCGTTGTTGGATAGCCTTTTGGCCAGATTGGCGACGCCCACGATTTTGCTCTCGAATAGCTCCGTCGTCACCATCTCGAAACTATAACCCAGGTCTTTGAGGATTTTCTCCTGGTCACGGGCATAATAACCGTAGCGGCACAGGCCGGGACCACCTGCCTGTATTAGGACCTCCGCGCCCATGTCCAAGGCCTCGATGAAGTTACCCAGGGTAAGTTTGAATGGGAGACAGACAAATTCAGGGGAATACTTCACCCCCAAGCTAAGCGTTTTTTTACTGGTTGGGGGCGGCACCACCATCTCAACCCCTACCCCGTTGAACATGGAGCGAAAAGCAATATACATATTCCCGATATGGGGAATGGTTATCCTCATGCCGAGCGCCGCCGCGCCTTCCTTGCCACCATGTCTAGAAATGCCTCTAGACGCGTCACCATGCCCGCCTCTCCGGTATGCTCGTCAATGGTAAGGGTTAAGAGGGGACGAGCGCCGGGACGCCTGGCGTAACGCTGGACCACATCAATCATAGTGGAGTCCGGACCACAACCGAAGGAGACGATAGCCACCACCCCATCCACATCTGCATCGAGATAGTGGCCGCCCGCACCGACAATCTCGTCCTCGTAGGTCCAGTAAGGGCGTCCTACCACTTTCACGACACCGGCCGCCAGCAGGTCCCTTCCTGCCATTTCGGGAAGCACCACGCGTGCTCCAAGGGTATTGAGCCGGTGTATTATGCGGTGGGTGATAAATTCATCGTAAATATTATAGGGATGGCCGATGAGGGCAACAGTGAAATGTTCATTGCCCTGGGAAGCTAATGACGGTTTCTGCCCGCTCAGGTATTCCAGGGGACTGACCATCTCACTCTCCATGGCCTTGATATAGGCTAGATGGGATTCCCAGGCTAACTTGGCCGCCTCTTTCTCCCGCTTTGGCCTGGGTTTTATCCAACGTCCGATTTCGTAGGAGCTTGGGTGAAGGCTAACCTTGCCCTTGCTCACGTCTATATCCACGTCTATTATCGGTGGACACTTTGGAACCACCGCCTTTATCAGGTCTGGCAGGCCCAAGAACTTGGAACAGTTATAGACGTTCTTTTGAATGCTCCGGATAGCCGGGATAAAGAGATAATCGCACTTTCCCACGAGTTCAATGACGTGGCCGCAATAGACTTTGACCGGCAGGCAGGTTTCGGCGACCATCCGCGCCGAGCCGGCCGCCATGATGGCTTTAGAAGTAGGGTTTGAAGTCACGACCTCCATGCCCATCTCCTGGAAGAAGGTACTCCAAAGGGGGTAGTACTGGTAGTATAGGAGTCCCCTGGGTATCCCGATTCTAAGCATGGCGACTCTCCTGAACGTCGGCGGTTGATCTTAGGTCCAGAATGGTTCCGGTTTCAAGCCATGTCTCCGGCGCAGCCGATAACTGGGGCGCCTTGCTGGCCTGTTTTTTGGGACCGCTGAGGTTATTCATCGAGTGAATCCTGGTGCTACTTACTGCCTTTTGGCAGCAAAGCATATTCAATCATCCCCAGAAGAATGACTAGTATAAGGCCATAGACCCAGCTAAGAAGCCGGAGGCCTTGAAGCCAGGCCGCAAAGGTGACGACGAAGCTAAAAGGCAACCCCTGTACCATAACCAATCCCATCCGCCCCCTGTCCCTCTTCATAGGGAAAAGCCTGCTGCCCAGTCCATAGGCCACCAGCGTCCCGCTGGAAAGGGACGACACGAATAGCAGGCTGAAAAACAATACCCGGTTTAATAGGGATTCTGGCCCGCTCCAGACGACCACCAAGCCCAGGCTCAACCAGCCGCCGAGGACCAGAAGAATCAAGAGAAAGAGGAAAACTAACCTGAACACAGCCGTTTGAAGAATCCCACCCCCAACCGGCAAATCAATACGACGAAGCATTTATAAAGCCCATTATAGACCAAAGGGCTCTGGATGTCAGCTATTCCCAGCTCACTATCCAAACACATAGTCCAGCCAGCACTACCGTGGTCGCGACCAGCACCGCCATTTGATTGGGTAAGAGCCCAACGTCCTTGGCAGTGAAGATAAGGATAGCCACCATGCCTATGGCCAGGCCTATCCATCCGGCTATTAGGGGATGCTTCTCAATTAATACTTTGATTGATGCCACCTGTCCTCCTTTCCCTAAAGGTTAGCTGTAAAGAGCCTCCAGGTCCCCAAGAGCAAAACCTAGACCCAAGTCCTCCAGGCGCTGCTTTTGAGGAAGCGCTTTCTGGAGGTCCCAGCCCATCAATTCTAAATACTCTTGCACCATGATGTCCAGGTCTATGGTAACCCCCGCCAGCGGACCATCGCTCAGGGGCGGGAGGCCCACCATCCGACCCGGCGCCGAGTGGTCCAGGGGACTGATGCCTTCTCGCAGGTTGAAGAGGTGTCGCAGCGTGCCGATCCGCTCTCCGGTCTGCTGGCATTCGTCTGTATCTATGTCCCATCCCGTTATCGCGGAGAGAAAACGAGGCACGGCGTTGACGTTCATGCACATGGTCCCGAAGGTGCATAGCCCGGCAGCGTTTACCACGTGGAAGAGATTGCCCAGGAACCGCTGTGCCTCTGCCTTGCCCTGATACTGCTTACGGGGCGGGACCGGGACTTCAACGCCGCTTAAACGGCCGTAGGCCGCCCCTCCCTGGGTATGGCGCCCAGGCGTCGCGTCCAGCAGGTATGTGGTGCCAAATCCCGGTGAAAACCGTGGGTCGTGCATCGGTAGCTCCTGGCCATGAACGTGAACGGCGAACTCCGCGGAGTTACGCCCGATCCTCTCGGCTGCCCGTTGGACCCCGTCCGCCAGTACCTCTCCGATTCCCTCCCTACGAGCAATTTGCTCCGTTATGGCCAGGATAGCCTCGGTATCGCCCCATCGCAGTTGGATCCCGTCTGTGTCCTTTACTGAGATCAGGCCCTTCTCGTAACATTCCATAGCGAAAGCAATGGCACTGCCGGTGGAGATAGTGTCGAGCCCGTACCGGTTACAGATATCGTTAACTTTGATAATGGATTCGACATCATCGTTAAGGCAGTTGGAGCCAAAGGCAGCCAGGGTCTCGTATTCCGGCTTATGTCCCTCTGTGGCATACGGACCTTCAGCGACTTTCACCAAACCGCCACAGGCTATGGGACAATGCCAGCAGCCGTACTTCCTGGTCTGGTAGGCTATCACAGCATCGCCGCTGATCTTCTCAGCGCCGGGGAAGTGCTCGGCGCCTGTCACCGACCAGTTTTTCATGGGCGCATCCCCTTTCTTGACCGACCAGGCGGTGTCCGCGCAGGTGCCATATTGTGAAAGGGATTTGGCCATTGGCCCCTGGAGTTCCTTCAGGTACTCCTTCCGGAGCGCTTGCACGGCGTCGCCGTCGGCGACCGGCGTCTTCTTGCTCCCCCTAGCCGCAATGGCCTTGAGCCGCTTGGACCCCATAAGAGCGCCCAGGCCGGACCGCCCGGCCGCCCGTCCTTTATCGTTGATGATGCACGAGACCAGGGAGAGCTTTTCCCCCGCCGGGCCGATGGAGGCTACCTGGGCCTTTTGCCCCAACTCTCGATGAAGCAGATCCTCGGTCTCGGCGGTATCCTTTCCCCATAGCCCAGCGGCATCCCGGAGCTCGGCCCGTCCCTGGTCCAACAGGAGATAGACCGGTTTCTCCGATTGTCCGGTGAAGTAGACCGCGTCGTACCCGGCCGCTTTAAGGGCCGGGCCGAACTGGCCACCGCAATTGGCGTCGCCCCAGGTGCCGGTCAGAGGCGATCTGCCCATGACCACGAACCGGGACCCAATGATGGCGGGCGTGCCGGTTAGCGGGCCGGTGCCCAACCCGAGGATGTTCTCCGGACCGAGCGGGTCCGTTCCCGGCTTCTGGCGGGTGTATATAAGCCGCGCCCCGATCCCGTAGCCTCCGATGTACGCCCGCTGCTCCTCCGGCGAGGGAAACTCCTCATCAAGCCTTCCGCTGGATAGGTCCACCCAGAGCATGCGGCCCATATAACCACCGGCTGTGTTAGTCATGTTATCTTTCATCCCATTTCGTGCTTTCTCACAATTCGGTGGAACACCACCCTCATTCCCAACGGGTTGGGGGAACGGATTCACAACGGATAGGCATGGGGCTTATGGGGTGCCAGATTCCCATCGGATAACGGATGACAAGAGCGGATAACGGATGTACAAGGCAGGGGCTGTGCTGGCCAATGGCATGGGCCTTCTCCCATCCGTTATATCCGTTTGGCCCATTCTACGCAGACCACCCTTACCAGATGCTTTGGCGTCAAACACATGCCCATCCGTTGTGAAAGCTTGCCCATCCGTTGTGAATCGGTCGCCCTCCGTCACAAGGTGACCTTCACGGTAATCACACTGCCCTCCTCTGCACCCAGGGAGCTCCTGAGATGTACCGGGGAGATGATCTCTATGGTGTTCTGCGGGTATCCAGGCACCAGAGGAAAGACGATTGCCCCTGGAAAGCGGTCTGCCACCATCACCCTGAAACCCTTGGCGGCGCAAAAGTTGGAATCGGGAGGAGGAATACAGATGCCCTCCTCCTTCCACAGTGCCTGAAGCGATTCCAGTTGAGCCGGATCCTCTATGACCAGGTTCAGGGTCCCCGGGAAGGGGTCCACATCCAGCTTTTCTATAAACTGCTCCCTGGCCCAGGGAAGTTGGGTGAATTCCGCCCCCTGTCCCAGGCCGTTTACAACGCGGCCGGTTAGGATGAGTTCCCGATGGGAGCTTCCCGTTCTCCAGTCCATATTCCGTTCCTCCAATAGAGTTGGCAACTCCTTCATCTCCCGTATGGTCGCGTCCGGTTCCCCTACGGTCACCTCCGGCTTAGGTATTGAGATACTATGCCGGAGGCGGGCCCTCGCCACCACCGGGCTGTTGATGAGCACCGTCTTCATGCCCACATTCTTCGCGCCGAGGATGTCTTCGTAGGGATTGTCTCCAACGAAGACGGCCTGCTTTGGCTCCAAACCC
>JAUYDP010000265.1 GCA_030691805.1 Dehalococcoidia bacterium
TGCCAGGCCTCGAATACGGCCCGCCCATTCTGGACCTAACTGACGCATTCAGGATTCGTATTTGTCTCCGGCACTTCGCGAGAGCCGGGATCCCCAGTCTTTGCGTGTGGCGAGGCCAACTTCCGCCATTAGAAGTGGGACCAACCGGAACTTGACAGATGCCTCAGTCTCGGAAACGGGGTAAGAGCTCGTGGCTTCTTATGAAGTCCGCCACGAAGCTATTGGCGGGGTTTTGGTAGAGTCGCTCGGGGGTGTCAACCTGTTGCAAGGCCCCATCCTTCATCACGGCAATGCGGTCGGCCAAGGCGAAGGCGTCGGCCAGGTTATGGGTGACGAAAATAGTGGTGGACCTGGTCTCGTGATGTAATTCCAGGATCTCGGTCCTCACCTTAAGCCTGCTCAATGGGTCCAGGTTGGAAAGAGGCTCGTCCATGAGCATAACCTTGGGACTGACGGTCATGGCCCTCCCCACCGCCACCTTCTGCTTCTGGCCCGCTGAAAGCTCTTTTGGCCATCTGTCAAAGAGCTCCCGTCCGATGCCGACCTTCTGGGCCACGTCCTCCATCTTGTCCTGGATTTGCTGGGGCAGCCATTTGCGGATCTTGAGGGGGAAGCTCATATTGGTGTAGCTCTTCTTATCAAGGACCTTCATATGGGGCCAGAGGGCGTAGTCCTGGAACACCATCTGCACCCCGCGATAGCCGGGCTTGACATCATTGACCAGGTTGCCGTCAATGTAGATGCTGCCACGGCTCGGCGCCTCCAGGCCGCAGACCAGGCGTAGCGTGGTGGTCTTCCCGCAGCCGGTAGGTCCTACCAGGACCATGAACTCCTCATCCTCGACCTGCAAGGTCAGCCCATCCACGGCAACCACGCTGCCGAAAACCTTGGTCACCTCCGCCAGGACTACCTTTGGCATGATTCCTCCAGAGTGAAAGGGCGTTGTCTGTGACGTTAGAATACGCCTTACGGCGCCGGCGGTCAATGACCGGCGCTGTGGGGAATTGGGTGGTGTCATGCTCGCCAAAAGAAGCCTACACAGGACCGGAGTACGCAAGCGCGGCGTAACTTCTGTGGTTTTTGGTTACTAGCGACGCCGGAGGAAGCCTAACCTGGGAGCGCCGGCGTCCCGCCGGCCTTGGGACTTAAACAAGCTTCAACCACCTTGCCACCAGGTGTATAATAGCCGAAACGCGTAAACAAAAAAACATGGCGTTAACGACAAATTTGTCTAGGAGCATATTAGCGGGTGTCAGTGCGACTATCCCGGCATCTAAAGGAACGAATGATATTACGAGATATACCGGATGAGTTGCCGGAGACCGTATATTGGAAGGCGGATAACCATTACACCGATATCCAAACTGGTACTATGATAGCCGTAAAGCGGGTTATGTTTCGGAACATGGAGCGGGAGATGGCCTTAAGCTATACTAAGAGTAAAGAAGACGTATTATTGATAACCCTTCATCCGTTAAAGCAGGGCCAACGGGAACGCAGAGTGCAATCTGGGAGGTGGGTACAATATGAACCTTAATGTTTACTATGATGAGGAAACCGACGTGTTGTATTTGGCTCGGGAAGGCAACGAAGAGGAGGTGGTTGAGATCTATCCGGGGGTCAACCTGGAGTTTGGGCCCGACCGAGAGTTGCTAGGCATTGAAATATTCGCCGCTTCGCAGCTACTAAAAGGGGTGGTCGAGCCGCTTAGGCGAAAGGCCACTAGGATTTGAGATAACGCTACCGAAACAAAAACCAGTTGATACCCAGTAGCAACGAGGCGTCTGTTTAATGAAGAGTAAGGACCATACTCTCCGGCTAAAGGATACAATAGCTGGAGGCCCACCTGCCGTCTTTATACCTGGACATAGCCCTGGATGGACGAGTACTTTATGTCCCGCACGGGTACGCGGCCGGATGGCCGGCTTGCGCCGCCCGATCGAGGAGGCCGGGCTCTACCGGGAGAGCGCCCAGGCGGGGGACATGTGGTAGTGGAGGGGTGAACTACCCCTACGGGCCCCGGGTTGGCAGCAGTAGCCGATGCTGGTCATTGATAGAGCGACCCGGGGTGCGGTGTACGCTATAATACCCTTCTAGGGGGCATATATGAAAGCAGAGGACATCCTGGCCATCCTGGCAGCGCACCGGGCAGAGATCAAGGACTTCGGGGTGAAATCGTTGGCGCTTTTTGGCTCCGCGGCCAGGGGCGAGGCTGGTCCGGAGAGCGACGTGGACCTCCTGGTGGAGTTCGACCGGCTTGTGGGCCTGTTCGAGTTCATAGAGGTCAAGGAGTACCTGGAGGGCCTCCTGGGCCGCCCGGTGGACCTGGTGACTCCTGACGCCTTAAGGCCGACCATGCGGGAGGGAATCCTCAGCGAAGCGGTATATGCGTCCTAGAGACTGGCGCATGCGCGTGGAGGATATCCTGGAGGCCGTGGGACGCAACGCGGGCTACACTCAAGGCATGACCTTCGAGGAGTTCTGCGAGGATAAGAGAACTATAAGATGCAGTGGTGCGGACTCTCGAGGTCATCGGCGAGGCTGCAAGGCACATTGACCCCGACATACGCGCCAGGCATCCGGCGATACCCTGGAATCGGATGCTGGCTATGCGCAATATCTTGGCTCACGAGTATTTTGCCGTTGACCTGGCAATCCTGTGGCAGACCGTGAATGCTAACCTACCGACTCTGTCCCCGCTTCTCGA
>JAUYDP010000388.1 GCA_030691805.1 Dehalococcoidia bacterium
TGGCTGCGTGGCCTGGCTCTTCGAGCCCCAAGGAGTTATCTCGGCCAGGGCCGAAGGGCAGGAGCCGGACGACCTGGCTCTCATTGCCATAGAGGTGGGAGCCGAGGATGTGCAGATAAGCGACGGTGTGCTGGAGATTACCGCCGACCCTAAGAACCTGGAGGAGCTACGGCGAGCATTGGAGGCATCCAAAGCCCATATCATCTCTTCAGAAGACCTTATGCAGCCCAAGACTTCGGTGGCTCTAGATGAGAAGGGCGCCCTGCAATCTCTCCGTCTGCTCGACAGGCTGGAGAGCCTGGATGATGTTCAGCGGGTCTTCTTCAATGCGGACATTCCCGATGAGGTAATGGAGAAGTTTGAGGGCTAAGGCCGTAACCGCCGGCGTTCCCGGTCTAAGCGGCTCGGCGTCCTGGCGCCGGGCTGGGTGTAGAAGGAGCGGAAAGCCGTTCGGAGGCCGCCCTGGGCTCCACCGCTTGGCGTTCGACCTCATTCAGAACGTGCCCGCACTGGAGGCACTTGAAGCAGGTATCGAAAATATCCTTTTCGGGGTATACATCGCCCCTACACTTGGGGCATGCTTTCAACAATAACATTGTAGCAGGTCTTGGTTATCCTCCGTTTCGAATATTGTCCACTCGTTAGCTTGTTGGTTTCCCACTTCTGCCGTTCCACACCATATATCTTGATTGGACTATGATAATAATAACATATTCCAACTCTAATGTCTAGGGGATTTGGTTGTCGGGTCAACACCCCTATCGTTATTACCCTCCTGGCAGCCATTTTGTTTCTCTACCTTGGGGCTAGCCAATGGCAGGCTAGAGTCACCAGGCCACCGGCGCCGCAAAGACCGGATTTCGGTTACGGGGCAAATATTGCCGACCTTAAGAATGCCCCGCGCCTCCGAGAGATGGGTTTCCAATGGATGAAGGGTTTTGTGGGCTGGGACAGCCTGGAGCCGAAACCTGGAGAATTTGACTGGACGGACCTCAGCAAGGCCACCGTTGCGGCCCGCGATAATCAGCTTGGCCTTGTGCTACGGGTTGACCGGGTCCCGGGCTGGGCCAGGCCGGATAACCATAACCCCACGGCGCCACCGTCGCGCTCCTTCCTGGGGGCCTGGGGCTCCTTCCTCCATGAACTGGCCCGCAGGGGCAAAGGGCAGGTTGCTGCCTACGAGATATGGAACGAGCCGAACCTGGCCTGGGAATGGGGAGGGCAGCCTCCCGACCCTGGTTACTATGTAGAGATGTTGCGGGCCGCCTACCTGGGGATCAAGAGCGCTGACCCAGATGCCCTGGTCATCTCCGCCGGCCTTGCGCCGACGACGGGCGATGGCGGGAAACAGGCCATGGACAATTTGCGCTATCTACGGACGATGTACCGTGCAGGAGCGGGAGCCTATTTTGAAATCTTAGGGTCGCACCCTTATGGCTTCGCCAGTCCTCCCCAGGCCGATCCCCGCGTGACGGCCTCTTTCCGTTCCGCTGAACTGGAACGGGAGGTGATGATGGAGTTCGGCGACGGCGCCAAATCCGTTTGGGCTACTGAGACCGGCTGGCTGCTCGATCCTGGGGCCGCCGGATTGGGCGTTTGCCGGCAGTCGCCTGACATGCGAGAGACGCTCTGGCAGGCCGTGGACCAGGAGACCCAGGCCCGCTACCTGGTGGAGGCCTACCGGTATTCCTATGAGAACTGGCCCTGGATGGGCGCCATGTTTGTTTTCAATCTGGACTTTGGCCTTGCCCCCTGGTATCCTAACCCCTGCGAGCCTATGACCTTCTACTCGCTTCTCGGCCCGGACGGGGAGCCCCGGGCGGGCTTCCAGGCACTGAGGGAGATGCCCAAGCAGTGAGGGGTCAGCGATCAGTGATCAGCGATCAGTGATCAGTAGTCAGTGGTCAGCTATCAGCCATCAGCGGGCCGGGTATGGGTCCAGGGGGGTTGGCGGATTCTTACCGCAGACATCACGGAGCAAGCGGAGAGTTACTTTTCTTTGCACAGAGGGCTAAAGAGGCTTCGTTGTATCACAGGGGGGTCCAGTCGGCGCCGATAGCCAGCACGAGAAGCTTGAGGCTGGAACAGGCCCGCCCCGGGCTAATGGTCATGCACAATTTAAGATGCCAATGTATTCTGCCGAATGAATTCGGCGTTACATTTAGCGAAGCGCCCAATCTATTAGGACGGTCGTGGCATATTATTTGGTGCATGACCATAAGCCATGGGCTACAACTGCAAAGCCCGCAAGGGGCTGATTTGGGGCAATGGCAGAATATAAATGCCGTATTCAGTAGCGGCTGTGATAATGCGGCTGGGCTGTCAACCGGATGCGGGAAAGAACGAAGGGTTACAGGAAAACCGTCTCGAGCCCCTGTAGGGGCGAGTCATGAATCGCCCCTACGCGAACTTAGTCCATGGCTTTAGCCCGGGGCGGGCCTGCGACTCATCCCAACCTGGGCTATCGCCCGCCTTTCGCGGTAGCCGGATTCCCCGCATCTTCCCAGGTCAGCTCTTTAGCCCTTTATGCAAAGATCATTAGGCGTCGAAGGGAGAAACATGCAGAAGAAGCTGGACAAACTGGACATCGTCACGAAGAATCTACTGGAAGTTGAGGAATGGCTGGCGGGGATGTACGAAGAGACCGTCAACGGTGGGCATGTCCATATGGCGGAGCCCCGGCTCCGGGACGCCATGTTCCTCCTGCGCCATTCGATCGATCAGTTGGAGGTGTGGAGGAAAGAAGAGGCGTAGCTCGGCGCTTCCCATCTCAGCAAAGTACCAGCGGGCCTATATGCGCCTGTAGGTCCGCTCGCGCCGCCGGTCCACCTTGATAATCAGGACCAGACTACGGTCATCGCATACCTCATAGACGATGTGGAAGTCCCAGACCCGTATACGCCAGGCATTCTGGGCGCCCCGGATCTTCCTTACCCCGATGGGCCGGAGCTCATCGCCCAGGGCATATATGGCCCTTGCCAGGATTTCCCGCGGGGCAGCGGATATTGCTCTCAGGTTTCGCTCGGCCGCAGGGGAAATCTCAACCCTGTATGGCACGGTTCTTGCCCTGGGCCTTCTCCTCCTCAAGCCGCTGGAAGAATTCCCCGGCCTCTATGCCGCCCTTCTCTTCCCACTCTGCCCGGGCGGCTTCGATCTCTGGCAGGAGATCAGAGTCCTCCTGGGCCTCCAGCCACTCCCGCAGAGCCTCTGCCACCAGGTCCTTCGCTGGGCGGTGCCGCCGGACTGCTTCTACCTTTAGAGTGGTATACAGTTCCTCATGCCTCTCCGGGGCACCACCGGGTTTGAAAACCTGTCTCCTCTATAGAAGTGGAACAGGCGTCCCGCCTGTTCGCACAGGCCAGCGGCCTGTGCCACTTTGCCAGGATTCTTTTTCATACCAGTCATCCGTCTAGACATCTAGACCTCCATATGGCGATATGGCTTTACCGGGGTATTTTAGCATCTCGACTGGGATAACGGCATGCTATCTCCGTCTACCTCGAGAAGGTCTGGCCAAGTGACAGAGGCCCAACGCGTACGCCACAGGCGGGACGCCTGTGCCACTTCTATTGGCCATAGGCTTCGATCCGGCCCGTCTAGCCACCCTCCGATTGCGCCGTGTCCCTCTCAAAGAAGAGGCTGAGGAGCCAGTCCAGGGCGACGAGAACCTTATTCTGCCGGCCGGGCAGCTTGGTCAGATAGACCAGCCGCCATATGAACGAGGCCAGCCTGCCATAGATCCGGAAGCCGGAGAAGTCCACGATAGCCGCGTTGGCGCCCAGCGAGACCAGACCGGCCCAGGAGACATGTTCGAAGGGCCTGGGCTGGCCGCCGCGGATGGCGGCGGCTATATTCTGGGCGGCGTGGGCGCCCCCCCGCACGGCAACCTGGGCCGTTGGGGGAAACGGCTTCTTGGTGACCGGGTCTGTGCAATTGGCGGAATCCCCGATGACGTAGACGTTAGGGTATTCCGGCGCCTGTAGGAACTGGTTCACTATAACCCGGCCCATCCGGTCTCGCTCGACCGGTAGTCCTGAAACCACCGGGCTGGCCCGTACACCCGCCGTCCAAACCAGCGTGCGGGTCTCCACCTCCCGATCTCCGTTCAACTCCAGGCCACCATCGGTGATCCGGGAGATCCGGGTGCCTAATAGCAGATTAATCCTCTTTGACTTTAGCCGGTCCATGGCCACCCGGCTTAGAGGTTCCTCCAGCCCAGGCAGGACCCTATCCGCCATCTCCACCAGGTTTATCTCCACGTCCTGGAGGGATAAACCCGGGTAGTCCCGTAGGACAGTGTGATGGACGAAGTCATGTATTTCCGCAACCAGCTCTACCCCGGTGGGTCCAGCGCCCGCCACCACGAAGGTCAGTGAAGCCCTCCTCAGCGGTGGGTCGTCCAACGTGGCGGCTCGCTCAAACATCTCCAGGATATGATAGTGCAGTTTCCTGGCGTCGGCGAGGTTCTTTAGCTCAAAAACGTGCGGCTTGGCGGCATCCAACCCGAAGAAGTTAGTATCGCTACCAAGTCCGAGCACCAGGTAGTCGTACTCCATTGGGCCATGGTCGGTCTGCACCCGCCGGCCTTCCAGGTCTATTCCTTGCACCTCGGACTTTAGAAAGGAGATGCCCTTCCCTCTGAAGGCGCGGCGCACCGGCTGGGCCACGTGCCGGGGCTCCACAGCGCCCGTGGCCGCTTCATGCAGCATAGGAATAAACAAAAAGTAGTTGTGGCGGCTGACCAGCCATATCTCCACCTGCTGGTTTCGCCCCAGTGCCCTCGCCAGGTTGGCCGTGGCGTTTATTCCTGCGAAGCCACCACCCAGGACCAATACCCTAGTTTTATCTGTCATACATCCTCATTCCTCCTGCAAGTAGGCGCGAATCATAAGGGCGGCGGTTGCGCCTTCCCCAGCAGCGCCGGCCACCTGCTTGGTGCTGTCAGCCCGCACGTCTCCGGCGGCAAATACGCCTGGAATGCTGGTCTCCAAGGTCTTCCCCGTTAGCACAAAGCCGTATTTGTCCAGGTCCAGGGTCCCTTTTAGCCATTGGGTATTGGGGTCCAGCCCGATGAACACGAAGACGCCCGCGGGTCTGACCTCCTGCTCCTCTCCAGTCTGGTTATTGCGGAGCACCACCGAATCCAGCCTCTTGACGCCGCATAATTCCTTTACCTCGGTGTGATACATAACCGCCAGCTTGGGGCTGGAGAGGACCTTTTCCCTAAGGATTTGGCTTGCCCGCAGTTCACCCTTGCGGACTGCCAGGGTTACCTTGCTGGCATACTTGGTCAGGAAGAACCCTTCTTCGGCGGCGCTGTTGCCCCCTCCTATGACCAGGAGTTCTTTGTCCCTATAGAACGGGCCGTCGCAGGTGGCGCAGAAATGGACTCCCCTCCCGATAAACCGGTCCTCGCCGGGCACTTCGAGTCGCCGGTAGGAGGACCCGGTGGCGATAAGCGCCGTCCAGGCAGAGTAAACCCCGGCATCGGTATGCACCTGACAGCAGCGTCCCTGGCGTTCCAGCCCCTGCGCCTCGGCGTATTCTATCTTCACGCCAAAACGTTGGACCTGCTGTTCAATCCTCCGAGCCAGGTCCATTCCTCCCACGCCTTCCGGAAAGCCCGGGTAGTTCTCGATCAATTCCGTTGTAGCCGCCTGGCCTCCAACGGTGGACTTCTCGAGGACCACTGTCTCCAGGCCCTCTCGAGCGGCGTAGAGCGCAGCCGTCAGGCCAGCAGGACCACCCCCTACTATAACCAGGTCATATAAAGGAGCACGCCTTTCGTCCGCAAGCCCCAGTTTCTCCGCCAGCTCGACGTTGCTGGGCTGCACCAGGACCGAACCGTCGGGCAAGACCACGGTAGGTATGGCCTGCCTGCCCTGGTTTGCCTGCTGGACAAAAGATTTCCCTTCCGGGTCATTCTCGATATCAATCCAGGCGAAGTCCAACATGTTCTGGCCCAGCAACTTCTTGACGCGTTTGCAATCCAGGCACCAGGCCGCGCCGTATACTTTTATGGCACCCTCAACCATCGGAGTGTCCTCCCTATAGATTACAACAAGCCTTCCGAATAACATATTGCCGACCGGAGGCATTGTCAAGTAGGGGCGCACAACTGTGCGCCCCTACCCGGTCATCATATGAGAGTGTTGAATTATTTCCGTAGTCGGCATCGTCCCTTCACTCCGTTCAGGACAGGCCCCGATGCCGACGGTCGGGGTCAGGGACGACCCCAATGCTGTCCGATTAAAGTTTACACG